>NZ_JBMIOP010000037.1:0-51745 GCF_049197365.1 Mycobacterium sp. THU-M104 | reverse complement strand
CGGCGTTGTCGATGATCCGGTTCGCCACCATCTCCGCGACGTCCGGCTCGACGGGAACCGGGTCGGTGGCGACGTCGGCGATCTTGGCAGCCAGGTGTTCGCTGCGCGGAAACGCCTCGGCGCTGCGCCGCGCCCGGACCGTGTGTATCAACACACCGTGCACACTATTTTGCGCCGCGCGCCCATTTTGCGCCGCGCCCGGTTTTGCGCCGCGCCCGGTTTTGCGCCGCGCCCGGTTTTGCGCCGTACCCGGTTTTGTGCAGCGCCCGGTTTTGCGCCGTACCCGGTTTTGTGCAGCGCCCGGCCGGGACCGGGTGGCCAACCTCGCCGCGGTGCGCCGGATGACAGGTTTTCCGCCTGCGCCCCTGGCGCTTCAGGTCCAGCATCTCGGGGCGACCTGTTGTCGGTGGCCCGGCATAATATTCGAACATGAGTTCGAGTAGTCGCGAGGAGGTCGCCTCGGTCCTCGACGCGCTCGACGCCGACATGGATCGCGCCTGCGCGCTGTCGTTCGACGCTTTGACCAACCCGGAACGGTTGCGGATCCTGATGCGGCTGGAGAGAGTCGCCCGACGGCTGCCCGTCCCCGGCCACCAGCTGATCAACCAGCTCGCCGAACGAGCCACCCGCGAGGAGCTCGGCGCCACGCTTCCCGACGCGCTGGCCGACCGGCTACGCATCACGCGCGGCGATGCCACCCGGCGCGTCGCCGAGGCCGGTGACCTGGGTCCGCGCCGCGCCCTGACGGGGGAACCGTTGCCGCCGCTGCTGGCCGGCACCGCCACCGCCCAACGCGACGGCGACCTGGGCTCCGGACAGGTGCGGGTCATCCGCCGCTTCCTGCACCACCTGCCCCACGCCGTCGACGTGGGGACCCGGGAGAACGCCGAAGCCCACCTCGCCGAACTGGGCGCCTGCCACCGCCCGGACGATCTGGCCAAACTTGCCGAGCGCCTCAACGGCTATCTGAACCCCGACGGCACCTACACCGACGAGGACCGCGCCCGCCGCCGCGGCATGACGCTCGGCAGGCAAGACATCGACGGCATGTCCAAGCCGACCGCCTGGCTGACCCCCGAATCCCGTGCCACCCTGGAGGCCGTGCTGGCCAAAACGGCGACTCCCGGCATGTGCAACCCCGACGACCAGATGCCCGTGGTCGATGGCCAAGCCGACGAGCAGGCCCGGCAGCGCGACAACCGCAGCCCCGCCCAGCGCAACCACGACGGGCTCAACGCCGCGCTCAGAGCGCTGCTGGCGTCGGGAGACCTCGGCCGGCACAACGGATTACCTGCCACCATCATCGTGACCACCACACTGGCCGAGTTGGAGGCTGCCGCCGGACGCGGCCTGACGGCCGGAGGGGCCCTGTTGCCCATGAGCGACGTGATCCGACTGGCTCGCCACGCGCACCACTACCTGACCATCTTCGATCGAGGCAAAGCGATCGGACTGTGCCACACGAAACGACTCGCCTCACCCGGGCAACGAATTGTCCTGTACGCCAAGGACCGTGGGTGTACCCGGCCAGGATGCGACAGGCCCGGCTACTGGACGGAAGCGCACCACGTCGAGGACTGGGCCACCACCCACCGCACGGACGTCAACAAGCTCACGCTGGCGTGCACGTCGGATCACCCACTGGTGGGACCCGGCGGCTGGACCACCCGAAAGAACGCGCGCGGCGACACCGAATGGGTACCGCCGCCCCATCTCGACTACGGCCAACCGCGAACCAACCTGTTCCACCACCCGGAAAAGCTTCTGGCAGAAGAGGACGACGACGAGCCGTAGCTACCTCGCCGGTTTGGCCGGCGGGCGGTAGAAGATCAGTAACTGGCCGAAGGCTCCGGCCAGGCCGAGCCCGGTCGATATCAGCAGGCCGTGCCAGCCGTCGCACCAGTTCTGCCCGAATACCAGCCAGTCCAAGCTCAGCCTGCCCGCACCGAGTGTGGCCACTGCGACCGCGCTCGCCGCCAGGACCAGGTTGTACTCCCAGCCCTCTTTGACGATGAAGAAGCCGTTGGCGCGGTGCACGGTCCAGGCCGCGACCAGCATCAAGGAGACGAAACCTGCCGCGGGAATCGGCGTCAGCAGCCCGGCGGCCAGGCCCAACCCGGCGGCCATCTCGGTGGTCGCGGCCACCGTGGCGTGAAACCTGCCAGGTTTCATGCCGATGCTTTCGAACCACCGCGCGGTGCCCGGGATACGGCCCCCGCCGAAGAACTTGTTGTAGCCGTGCGCGGCCAACGTCACACCCAACACCAGTCGCAGGATCAGCAATCCGACATCCTGGCTCGACACTGCGTCGTGAATCATGCCTGCAAACCTAGAGCATCGGCCGGGGTGACACGAATATCGATTGATGTAACGCTTCCCCGCGTTTCACCGCGGTGCGGCGGCGCTACAGCGCCGCGTCGAGTAGCCGCACGTAGGCGTCGCTGCCGGCGTCGATGCCGGCGTCGCTGCGGGCGTCACTGCCGGCGTCGCTGCCGGCGTCGCTGCCGGCGTCGCTGCCGGCGTCGTCTCCCGGGAAGGCCGACGCCGCCGCGTGCACGCTGATCGCGGCGGTGTCGCCGATGCCGTGCATCCCGTGGGTCAGGCCCATCGCGGGCGACAGTGCCGGATACCCGGCCGTCAGCACCACCCGGGCACCCCCGAAACTCAGGTCGGCCTCCCCGCGATGCACGCTGGACACCACCGTGTTGCCGGCCACCTGCGCCGGCCGCACGCCGGGGTCGAACCGCGCCACGCCCCACCGCAGCAGCACCGGGGGCATCGCGGCGAACGCCCGGTGGGCGCTGCGGGTGGCCGGATGCGCGAAGCGACGCCGGCCATTGGCCAGGTCGGCGGCGATCCGCTCGGCGCGGTCGTCGCGACCCAGGTTCGGATATAGACCCAGGACGACGTTGCCGAAGTGGTTGTGTGCCTGTGGGGCAACGGGTTTGGCCATCGGCACTTCGGCTCCCAGCGAATCGGCCCCCAGCGAATCGGCTCCCAGCGAATCGGCTCCCAGCGAATCGGCCCCCAGAGAATCGGCCGCACCGCCCAGCAGCGCCGACAGCGCCGTGGACACCGCCCCCAGCACCCCGACGGTGACCGTGGGGCCGGGCAGCTGCGAGCGGTGCCGCACCAACGTGCGCACCGAGCGTGCGCCGCCCGGACGGACATTGGTGGGCTGCAACGGGCGCAACCCGGCTCCCGGTGCCAGCAGCCCGGCGCACCCATCGCCGACCAGCCGGCGATGGGTGCGGGCCGCATCGACGGCCCGCCACCCGAAGCACGCCACCACCGGCCGTCTGAATCCGGGCACTGGGGCGTCCCGGCCGAAAAGCCACGCGGGCAGCGCCGCCGCGCGGGCGCCGTCGGCCAGCGCGTGCGCGACCTGCAGCACCGCGACCGTTCCCGGCCCGGCGACACCCGGGACGCCGAGCACCGGCGTGAACACATGCAACCGCCAGGGCACCAGTTCGGCGTCGAGCTGCGCGTCGGCGAGCCCGGCGACGGCCGCCAGGCAACCGGCCCAGCCGCCGCCTGCCACGTCGCCGCCTGCCACGCCGCCCCCTGCCACGCCGTGGAGAACCACCTGCCGTGCCGCGTCCACCAGCGCCGGGACCCACCGCGGACAGGTCAGCGGATTCCGGTCCTGAATCCGCATCGCCAACGACGGGCAGGCACGGGCCCGCCGACAGACGTGTTCGACGGCGTGCGCCAGATCAGCCAGCTCGCCGTCGAAGGCATACAGCAGGAACTGGTCGTTCGGGATCTTGGCCGACATCCAGTAGAACTGCGCATCCACTGCCGTCATGTACCGGGCCGTCATGTACTGGCCCGTCATGTGCTCAGCCGGGCGAGCCGATGAACCCGAGTACCAGATCGGCAACCTTGTCCGGCTGTTCGAGCTGCAGGAAATGTCCAGCGTGTTCGACGATGGCGACCTCACTGCCGGCCGGCAGCACTTTTTCCACCCAGTGGGTGAAATCCGCTGTCATGCAACCATCGTCGCGGCCGTGCAGGTACAGACACGACAGCACGGGCGGCTCGGTCCAGCGCCGGTCCAACTCGGCATACCGCTTCGGCGGGGCGGTGTTGCGGACCAGGGCCCGGTAGGTTCCCAGGGCCGCGCGCCAGCTCTCCGGTGTACCGATCGCGGCGTCGACATGACGCAGGTCCTCGTGCGGGTTGTAGCCGGGCGACCATCGTTTCCACAGCAAGGGCAACACCCAGGAGGCCGAACGCTCAGGCAGCCAGGGCAATTGAAAGTAGAAGATGTACCAGCTGCGCAACAGCTGACGCGGCAGCCGACGGACCAGCCGGCCCCGCTCGGCCACACCACCCCGCAAGCGCAGCGCCGCCGAGGGCGGCACCGACATGATCACGGCCCTGGTGAACGGGCTGTCGGGCATCGCGGCCAGTCCGGTGGCGGCAATCGCCCCCCAGTCGTGACCGATCACCACGTCGCGATCGGTGCCGCCCGCCGCCGACCGGACTCGCAACGCGTCGTCGCACAGCGCACCGATGTGAAAGCTACGATCGGCCGGGATCGAAGACGGGGCATATCCCCGCATGAAGGGCGCGACGACCCGCCAGCCGGACTCGGCCAGCCGGGGAGCGACCTTGCGCCAGCCGTACGGGGTATCGGGAAAGCCATGCAGGCACAACGCAATCGGGCCCTCGGGCGGCCCCCAGGTCAGCGCCTTGAGGTCGCCACCGGCGCCCGGCACGTCCAGCCAGCGCGGTTCAGGCATCGCAAGTCGCCCTCGACGTATCTTCGGTCGTATCCCAATTGGTCATGTCCAAGTCGGTCATGTCCACTCCTCATCAGGCCCCGGTCGTCAGAGACCGTTCGTCAGAGACCGTTCGTCAGAGACCGTTCGTCAGAGACCGGTCGTCAGAGACCAACGTAACGCGAAGAGCGACGTCGCCGGAATACCACTGGGCACGCGCCGACGGCAGCCGCGCATCACCGCGCTACGGAGGAGTGCTGCCCCGCAGCGCCGCAGCGCACCCGTCGCGGCTAGACAATTCCCAAAAACAACGCGTCGAACGCGACGTTCAATGCCTCGCCCGCGGCCACGTCGGTGACAAGATTCTGCACTGCGCTGGCCGTGTCGCCAATCACCGATATCGGGAACTGGACCGTGGCCGCGCCGATATTCTGCAGGCCCTCCTCAAGCGCGGTCCCGACCGCCGTCGGATCCCCGGTGAACAAGGCCTCGGTCACGTTGTACGCGGCGATCTGCGGTGGCGTGATCAGATCGCGCACGTCGACGACCAGTTGCGTCAACAATCCCGGGTCCCGCGGAATGGCCTGCCCGTCGAAGCTGACCAGGGTCCACCCCTCGGTGGGGTCGCCTGAGAGCACCACCACCCCGGTGTTGGGCAGGAAGTCTTTGCCGTACACCAGATCCTCGGCGAAAAGGGGAAGGAAGATCGCCAGATCCGGGTTTTTCGCATTCATCAGCGACCAGGTGCTGATCGCGGCCTCACCGGAAAACGCCACATCGGTGGTCGAGCCGCCCGAGCTCACGGTGCTGTCGTAGATCGAGGCCACGGCGTTGCTGAAGCCTTCGTCGAACGACACGCCGTTCAGGTCGAAGGAGCCCCCCATGGGCACGCTGTCCAAGCCGAACACCCAAGCAGCCAGGGTCAGGTCGTAGAGGATGCCGCCCGGGCTCGCTGACGGGTCGCCGTTGTAGATGCCGCCGGCGATCTCGTCGAGACCGGGCAGTTGGGTGATGTTCATGTTGAGTGCATCGGCCAACGGTTGGGCGGTCTGGATCATCCTGAGGTTCTCCCCGGCGTAGATACCGGCGTACGGGGCCCCCTGCTCAAGAACCTTGGCCACCGCATCCGCCTGCTCCTCGCCGGTCGCGTTGAGCGGATATCCCGGCAGGTAGGACCCGATGGTGGACAGGTACGACACGGGCCCGTCGGACCCGTGCCGGACGAGGTCCAGCACGATGTCCTCCTCACCGGCGGCGAGCTGAATCGCGCGCTGCTGCGATTCGGCCGGCGGCGGGGTCACCGGAGTGGCGGCGATGAGACCGGCGGTTGCGGTCGCGACACCGGCGGCCAGATACGCGCGACGGCTGAGTTCCATGACGTTGTCCTTTGGCTCGATGGCCGATGACCGATGGCCGATGGCCGATGGCCGATGACCGATGGGGAACTGAACGCGGGATGGATGCAACCAGAGCGTAACCAATGGAACGTGTGAATCGGTAGATCTCGCCGGAATCATCCGCCGACCACCCCGCAGCGCCCGCAGCAGCTCCGGGGTGGTAACGCCCGTGAGCCTGCACCTGCGCCGCGGGATCGGAGCCGGGCCGAAGGCCCGTTTGATACGGTCCCGCAGGAGGGTGTCATGGCGCTGGTCGAGCCGATCATCGTGGTGCTGGGCCCCTGGTGCGGCGGCACATCGGCTGTAGCGGGAGTCCTGCACCACCTCGGCGTGTTCATGGGCACCGACTTCGACCTGGTGATTCGCGAACCCCACGACACCTGGGAGGACTACCAGCTGGCGTTGTTGTGCCGCAAGGCATTCGCGGCGTATCAGGGACCAGGCAACAGGCTGCGCATGGACCCCGACTCCTGGCGCGCGAAACTTCGCGGGTGGGCTGATACGCACCGGCGCGCGGCCCTGCGCGCCGAGCAACGACCGGGCGCCAAACATCCGCTCCTGTGCCTTGCGGTGGACGCCGTCCGCGACGCGTGGGGGCCGGTGGTGCCGGTTGTGGTGGACCGCCCCCAGGACAAGGTGGTGGCGTCGCTGAATCGGCTCGGCTGGCTCAGGGACGAGCAGGAGCGCGCGGATTCGACGGCGCACCTGATCGCCGCACGTGACCGCGCGCTCGGCGACCCGAAAACGATCAGGCCGGAACCGATCGGGGCGGCCGCGATCAGGGTGGACTTCGAGGCGCTGCGCGCCGCGCCGGGCGCGGTGATCCGCCGCCTCGCCCGGGACCTGCGCCTGGAGGTCACCGAGGAGCAGGTGGCGGCGGCCACCCGCAGCATCGTGGGGCCGGTCGAGGTCCGTGCCGGTGACAAGACAGCCGATCCTGCGGCACACCTGCGGGATCGGCTGCTGGCCCGGGTCGATGACTGTCCGCAGGACGCGCGGGCAGTTTTCTTTCTGGCCCAGACGTTCTTCGCGCGCAACGATTTCGACAACGCGACACAGTGGTACGCCCGGCGCGTGGAGATGGGCGGCTGGGACGAGGAACGCTATTTCGCGATGTGGCAAATCGCCCAGTCGATGGCGCAGCAAGGAGCGCCGGGACCCGACGTCGTGGACGCCTACCTGCGGGCGTGGGAGTTCCGTCCGACACGCGCCGAGCCGCTGTACGCCGTCGCCCGCCGCTACCGCGCCGAACAGCGTTACCGGATGGGCTACCTGTTTGCTCAGCGCGCCGCCGAAATCCCCTGCCCGGAAGACGATCTGCTGTTGATGGACCCTGACATCTACGGGTGGCGCGCACTGTATGAGCAAGCGGTCTGCGCCTCCCGGCTTGCTGACGATACCGAGGCGTTCACGTTGTGGCGGCGTCTGCTGGCCCGGGACGATCTTTCCGAGGAGGATCGGCAACGGTTCGCGGCCAACCGCGATGTTTTTGCTCCGGCGATGGCCGAAGCCGCGCTGTCCTACCCCGATGGGCCGGTACGGGGTCTGATCGGCGGTTCCAGTGAGCCCGACGTGGTGGTGAGCCTGGTCGCCGGGCCGGACCGCACAGTCGCCGAGCACACACTGAACTCGTTTCTGCGCTGCTGCCTCGACAGGTCGCGGATCGGGCGTTTCCTGGTCATCGACGCCGGATTGTCGGCACGGGACCGCAGGATTCTCGAGGAACGCTACGGGTTCCTCGAGTTCGGCGATCCCGACTCCGCGAACGGGCGGTTCTGGCTGCATCTGGGTCAGGGCTGGCGGTTCTTCGCCCCCGAGAACCTCATCACTCGGCTGACCGCGGTGCTCGAGACCGAACCGCAGGTGTGTCAGGTGGGCGTCAACTTCGCTGACGCGGTCACGCTGACCGGAACCTGCGCGGCCGAGGCCGCGACACGCCGAAACCCCGCCGCCGGCCGCTACGTACTCACCGACGTGATGGCCCGCGGCCCGGCGATGTTCGACACCGCGCGCCTGGACGGGGCAGCCGGCCCCGGCGACGTTGCGCAGGGACCGGGGGCCGACGGGTCGCGCACCGCCAGCCTCGACGAGGTGCTCTGCGTCCGCATAGTCTGACCCGCCACGGCCGGTTTCGGAGTGGTGGTGGCGGCACCGCAGACCGAGTGCGGCTCACCGTCGGCGGGCGGTTCGACGCACGCGCATCCGGCCTGGGTAACGTCAGGGCATGACCGCCGCGAGCAGCAACCCGCAGACCGTCGAGTTTTCCGGTGTCGACGGGATCAGCCTGGTCGCCGACGAATGGAACCGCGGCGCCGCGTCCGGGCACCCGACCATCCTCATGCTGCACGGCGGCGGCCAGAACAGGTTCTCCTGGAAGAACACCGGCCAGGTGCTCGCCGACGGGGGATTCCACGTCGTCGCCCTCGACGCCCGCGGACACGGCGACAGCGATCGAGCCCCCGGGGCCGACTACGCGGTCGAGACGTTGACCGCCGACGTCATGCACGTCCTGGACACGCTCGGCCGACCCGTGACGATCATCGGGGCCAGCATGGGCGGGTTGACCGGCATCCTCGCCGCCCACCGGGCCGGCCCCGACCGGGTCACCCAACTGGTCCTCGTCGACGTGGTACCCCGCTTCGAGAAGGGCGGCAGCGCCCGTATCCGCGACTTCATGATGGGCAACCTCGACGGGTTCGACACGCTGGAGCAGGCCGCCGACGCCGTCGCCGAGTACCTGCCCTACCGCACCAAGCCGCGCAACCCGGAGGGTCTGACGAAGAACCTGCGCCTGCGCGACGGTCGCTGGTATTGGCACTGGGATCCCGCGTTCATGACGAAGCCCGGCGACGACCCGGAGCTGCGCACCGAGAAATTCGAGCATGCCGCGACGAGCCTGACGATTCCGGTTCTGTTGATCCGCGGGAAGCTGTCCGACGTCGTCAGTCCCGAAGGGGTCCAACACTTCCTGTCGACGGTGCCGCAGGCGGAATTCGTCGAGCTGTCCAACGCCGGGCACACCGCGGCAGGCGACGACAACGACGCGTTCAGCGAAGCCGTTGTGACGTTCGTCCGGAGGGGATCGCTCAGTTAGCGGGTTTTTCCGCGTGCCCGCCGAACTGCTTGCGCATCGCCGACAGGGCTTTGTTGGCGAAGTCGTCGAGCTCGCGTGAGGCGAAGCGGGACTGCAGCGCGGTCGTGAGCACCGGAGTGGGAACGCCTTCGTCGATCGCCGCGATGGACGTCCACCGGCCCTCCCCCGAGTCGGACACGCGCCCGGAGAACTCCTCGAGCTCGGGCGAGTCATGCAGGGCGATCGCGGTCAGGTCCAGCAACCAGGAGCCGATGACGCTGCCGCGCCGCCACACCTCGGCGACCTCCGAGATATCCAAATCGTATTGGTAGAACTCGGGATTCGACAGCGGCGCGGTTTCGGCGTCGCCTTCTTGCACGTGCTTGCCGACGTCGGCGTTGCGCAGCACGTTGAGCCCCTCGGCGAGCGAGGCCATCATTCCGTACTCGATGCCGTTGTGCACCATCTTGACGAAGTGACCCGCGCCGGACGGCCCGCAATGGAGGTAACCCTTCTCCGATTGGGCGACCGCGCCGTCACGCCCCGGTGTGCGTTCCGCCGCGTCCACCCCCGGGGCGACGGTGGCGAAGATCGGCTCGGCGTGGTCGAATGCGGCAGCGTCGCCGCCGATCATCAGGCAGTAGCCACGCTCGCGACCCCACACGCCGCCGCTGGTTCCGCAGTCGAGCAGCCGAATGCCGCGCTCGGACAGGGTTTTCGCGTGCCGGATGTCGTCCCGGTAGTAGGAGTTGCCGCCGTCGATCACGATGTCGCCGGAGTCCAGCGTGGTGGCCAACTCGTCGATGACCCCCGTGGTGATCGTTCCGGCGGGCACCATCACCCAGACCACGCGCGGGGCACTCAGCTTGTCGGCGAGCTCCTTGAGCGAGGACACACCGATCGTGTTGTCCTCACCGGCCATGGCTTTGACCGCGTCGGCGTCGTGGTCGTAGACGACGCATTCGTGGCCGTCGTTGACCAGGCGGCGCACGATGTTGGCGCCCATTCGGCCCAAGCCGATCATCCCTAGTTGCATGGCGTGCCGTCTCCTCGATTTCGGGTCGTCCCTGTCGGGTCATCACTGTCGGGTCGTCACTCTCGTGCCTGCGGATCACGTGGCAGCCAGGGCTCCTGCCAGGTGCGATGGCCCCGCAGCAGCGACTGCGTGGTGTCGGGGCCCCAGGACCCCGGGTCGTAGTGATGGATCCGGCCCGGAGCGTCCAGCAGGGGCTGCACGATCCGCCACGTCTCCTCGATGGCGTCCTCGCGGGCGAAAAGCTGGCGGTCCCCCATCAATCCGGCATAGAGCAGCCGCTCGTAAGGCCGCACCGGCTCACCGAGATCCTCGGCGAACGACGAATCCATGTGAACGCTCTGCCACGAGGTGCCGACTTGGGCCGACAACTGCAGGCGCATCCCCGGGTCGGGGTCGATGCGCAGCACGATCTGGTTGGCCTCGGGGGGCCGGCGGTTGGGCAGGAAGGAAAAGCCGGGCACGTGATGCAGGAACATCCGCACCTCGGTGACCTTCGTCGGCAATGCCTTGCCGGCCCGCAAAAAGATCGGCACACCGGCCCAGCGCCAGTTGTCGATCTCGGTTCGCAGGGCGACATAGGTCTCGGTTTGTGAATCCTGTGCCACACCGGCCACCTCGGTGTAGCCGCGGTACTGGCCGCGGACGCATCGATCAGGATGCATCGCCGGCATCGCCCGGAACACCTCGGCTTTTTTGTCGTTCACGTCATCTGCGCCGGGACCGACCGGGGGTTCCATGGCCACGAGCGCGAGCACCTGTAGCAGGTGGTTCTGCACCACGTCACGCAAGGTTCCCACCGCGTCGTAGAACTTGCCGCGGTCCTCGACCCCGAAGTTCTCGGCCATGGTGACGTGAATCTCGGAAATGGCGTTGCGGTCCCAAATTTCGGTCAGAGCACGATTGGCAAAACGCAGGTACTGCAGCTCTTCGACGGGTTGTTTGCCCAGAAAATGGTCCACCCGCAGGATCTGGTTTTCCTCGAGCACCGCGCGCAACCGCGCGTTGAGGTCTCGCGCGGACTCGAGGTCGTGACCGAACGGCTTCTCCACCGCGACGCGGGCACGCTCGAGCAACTCGGCCTTGGCGAGGTTCTCCACGATGGGCGCGAACAAGGACGGCGGCATCTCCAGGTAGAAGAACGGGCTGCGGCCCGGCCCGATTGCTTCGGTCAGCTGCTTGTACAGCTTGTCGTCCAAAACGTCGCCGTGCAGGTAGGAGAACCGTTGCGCCAGCCGCTCGAACACCGCCTCGTCGAACTTCTCACCGCTGGCGACGATGTGCTCCCGCCCCCTGGCCATCAGCTCCCCGACGGAGATGGCGTCGCTGGCCACACCCACGATGGGGCAGTTCAGCAGGTGGCGGGACTCGAGCCGGTAGAGGGCTCGAAACGTCATCTTGCGGGCCAGATCCCCGGTGATCCCGAAGATCACCAGCACATCTGACGGGCTGATGTCACCGTCGGCCAAAACCGCACCTTTCCGAACGTCACCTGATCGGCTTACTTGAGAATCGGCTTACTTGAGAATCGACGTGCTTGAGAATCGACGTGCTTGAGAATCGACGTGCTTGAGACCCATTACCCGCGGCGGCCGCTTTCCACCCTAGACACTGCGCTGGGGCCCGACAACCCGACTCGGACCCACGCGCGCCCGGCCATGAGGCGTGGCGTCGCTGCTGCGCCGCATCTCGCGGTCGACGCCCGGGAGCGATCGCGGACCCGGACGCGGCCTGGTGAAAACCGCCATACCGATGCGATCGGCAACCGGATCTCCGGTGAGAACGAGCACGGGCCGGTCGCCACCGGATGTCGCGGCACACCACCGTTCACCTCGCCGCATCGGCCCAGTCAGCCCAGTCCTCGGCAGGGCCCCACTCGGCGATCTCGACGAGGGCCTTCTCGTCATCGATCACGGGCTGCTCGGCGGCGCGTGCACGTCGTGGTCGGCCGTGAGCTCGGCCACGTGGCGTCGGAGCGCCTCGCGGAGAAGCTCCGGGCGGTCGATGTGCAGCCGACGAGACCACTGATCGACCGCGGCCGCGTCCTCGCCGCCGACGCGAAAGCTCACGAACGCTTGTTCGCCGTGCGAGACGAAGCCGAATCGTGACGACTGTTCGCCTCGGCCTCGGCCAGCCTCTGATGCAGACGGGCGCGCACCTGATCGGGGGTATACGCGCGTCGTCTGCGTTGATCGCGCACGACCAGCGCTCCCCCGGCCACCACGCCGGCGACGCCGGCCAATCCCAGCCACTTCCACGTGCTGCGCATGACGGCAGGATATCGCCGGGTGGTCCCGACGCTGCTGCGTAACCTCGGCGAGCGACAATCACCGATCATGCTGTCCCTGGATCGTGCACTCGACGAAACCCGTACCGGCGACCTCTGGCTGTTCCGTGGCGGGTCACGGCCCGACCGCGCAATCCAGACCCTGACCAACAGTCCGGTCAACCACGTCGGGATGACTGTCGCCCTCGACGACCTGCCACCGCTGATCTGGCATGCCGAGCTGGGCGACAAACTGGTCGACATGTGGACCGGCACCAACCACCGCGGTGTCCAGCTCAACGACTTGCGGCAGGCCGTCGTGCAGTGGACGCAGCGCTACCACCAACGCTGCTGGCTCCGGCAGCTGACCCCCTACGCCGGCCGCGAGCAGGAGAACCAGCTGCTGCAGGTGATCGCGCGGCTCGACGGTACCGCGTTTCCGACGACAGCCCGGCTGACCGGCCGATGGCTGCGTGGGCGACTACCGACCACCTCCGACTGGGTACGGGGAACCCCTTTGCTGGACAATAAGTTTCGCGAGTCGCGGCAACGACACCGAGCCCGCCACAGCGTCGGCCTGGAGACTGCCTACTGCGCGGAGACCGTGGCGGTGACCTACCAGGAAATGGGGCTGCTGGCCACGGACAAGAACTCGAACTGGTTTGACCCCGGCTCGTTCTGGAGCGGCGACGCTCTCCCACTGGCACCGGGCTACCGCCTGGGCGCCGAGATCGCGATCGATCTCGGCTGAGCCCGGACTCGCCGGTCAGTCGACCGTCATCTCCCCCATCAGCGACCACCCCGTCGCCTCGACCGTCTGGCTGATGATCTTGGGCGTGGACTTCAGCGCCTGCGGCAGTTCGTGCATCGCCTTCGCGAAGTGAGCGCTGTTGACATGCACACCACCCGCATCGCCGTCGCGGAACGCCTCGACCAGGACGTACTCGTGCGGGTTCGCCAGGCTGCGAGACCACTCGAACCATAGGTTGCCGGGCTCGGCGCGCGTGGCGGCAGTGAACCCGGCAACCAGCTCCGGCCAGCGCTCCGTCCACTCCGGCCTGGTCTCGAACTTGACGACGATGAAGATCAATGCCCGCCCCGATGTTCGGTGCTCGATGGTTCGACGGGGCCCGCTCGGATTCCCCGGGCGGAACCCCCCCGGGTGGATTCCCCGGGCGGGGCCAGCTTATACGGCTTCCCCCGGGGGATTCTCGGAACGGACCCGCCATGCCGGACACCAGACATGAACCGAGAACAGTAAGCCGGAGTTACAGCAAATTGTCTTCTGATCTTTATCGGTCTTTATCAAAGCGTGAGCGTATCGTCGCAGTAGTGTTACTTCACCGCTGCGTCATTTGATCTGGAGACGGATCTCCAGATTTTGTCGACAGAAATCAGAATCATTGATCGGATGGACACAGCATTGATATATTCGTGAAACTCACGGGAAACTCACGGCCCCGGCGGCGGCAATTCCCCGGGCGGCGCAGCCGGCATGTCAGGAGCCGTGTCGTCGACCAGAACAGCCGGCACATCCGACGGTGGGGCCGCGTCCCCGGGGGGTGGCAGGGGCGCGTCCGGCGGGGGGGTCGGCAGTTCCGCATCGTCCGGCGGAACGGGTAAGAACATGTGGTGAGTGAAACCGGCCTGGTAGGCGCCCTGACCACCGACGCGTACACCGCCGCGCTCGCCACTGGACACCGCGGTGCCGTCGGGCAATGTCACGGCGGTGTGGCCACCGTTCCAGCCGATGACCACGGCATCGGGAGCGGTTCCATAATGAAATCCCCGCGCCAACAAAGCGGCTTCCTCATTACCCGTGTCGAATCGATCCCCGAAGACCGGCCGGTCTGCCGCCGCATTTGCTATCCAGGAAGCCAACCCCGAGCAGTCGGTCCCGGCGGGAGAATCCCCACCCGAAATATAGGGTGTACCGGATAACTGATTGACAAGCGAAACCAACGCGGCTAAAACTACCATGGGCAGGCACGCTAGCAATTACCGACACTGTGCTCCAAAATTTGTGGCGTAGTTCATTCGAATACAAGACCATGGCATTCGTCTCACCCGGAGCCAATTACGGTGGACAAGCTTGCGGCCCGGGCCCGCGTGACGTGGGGTCCCCCGCAGCTCGAGGTCGCGGCAACCGCTACCGGGCGTCGCTCTCGCCGGCGTTCAGGTGTTCGGGAGGTGCTCGGCAGGTTCGGGCTCCAACGCGACGCTGCGCGAGCGCTGCCTGCGGGGGCCGACGGGCTGCGGCCGCGTGGCAGGCTTCAGGTGCACGACACGGCCGACGGCCCGGCGGATGCCAGGCGGCCCCTCGAGCCGGAACAGGTCGCCGATGCGGCCGGCGCGGTACCGCAGCGGCGAGCCGACGAACTCGCCGAGCACCGCCCCGCTACCGAGAGCCAGCGCCGTCGTCGCGGCCCCCACCAGTTGGGCTTGGGCGTCGTTGAAGTTCTTGTCGACGGCGAAGTAGAACACCGCCCGGAAAATCGCCAGGCCCGGCAGCATCGGCATGATCCCGGCGGTCGCCGTCACCAGGGCGGGAGCCTGCCGACGGATCGAGATCAGCGTGGCCAGGAAACCGACGCCGACCGCGGCGAGCCCGGCGGCGATCACCTGGCCGAACCCGGCCGACCCCAGACCGATCAACGCGAACTCGGCCAGCCCGGCGGCGAGCCCGCCGGTGGCCACCGAACGCAGCGGCGCGTAGCTCGCGACGGTCAGGCACGCCCCGGCCAGCGCGGCGCCGGACACCGCAAGCAGGATCGCCAGCGGACGGTCCGGCACCACGAAGGTTTCCGCAGCATTCATGTACAGCTCGATCGTGATGCCGGCAAGGGCGGCGACCTGCAGTCCGGCGAGGATGCCGACGACGATCCCCGACGTCAGGAACAGTGCGTCGCCGAGCCTGGCGACCGCGGGCAGCATGTAGCCGGTCACCGCGTCCTGCACGGCACCTACCAAGGTCATCCCCGAGAGCAGCATCATGATCCCGGTGACCACCAACGCGCTGGGGCCCTGGCCGGCGAACA
The DNA here is from genome assembly GCF_049197365.1 of Mycobacterium sp. THU-M104. Taxonomy (NCBI): domain Bacteria; kingdom Bacillati; phylum Actinomycetota; class Actinomycetes; order Mycobacteriales; family Mycobacteriaceae; genus Mycobacterium; species Mycobacterium sp. THU-M104. The sequence goes on along the minus strand of NZ_JBMIOP010000037.1, from coordinate 36,211 downwards.
GGTAGGCCGCCACCGCCACCAGGGTCGCGATCGTGGCTCCGGTCACGTACTGGAAGAACAGCGGGGTCCCGACCCGGTTCAACAACCTGCCCACCCGGTCGATCACCGCAGCCGTCACGGCGGCCAGGACACAGGTGAGCCAGGTGCCGCCGAGCAGCATGGCGATGCCGAGGGCGAAGCCCGCCCACCCGACCGTCGCCAGCCACCGCGGGTAGGGGTGCGGCCGGGCGATCAGCTCGTCCATGGCTTCCTGAGCCGCGTCGACCGCGACACCGCCGGAAGTGATCCGGCCGACGAGCCGGTCCAGCTCGGCCAGCCGAGAGTAGTCGGCGGACCGGGTGCGCACCGACCGCACGATGGTGACCGGCGGGCTGTCCGCGGTGGACAGCGCCGACACGATGATGGTGGTGACCGCGATGTCGACGACACAGTCGGTGAGCCCGTAGGCCTGGGTCACGTCCTGAGCGGTCGCGACGACATCCGCGGTCCCCGACCCCGACGACAGCATCACCTCGGCGAGCCGGATGGTGAGATCGACGACCTTGCGGGTATGCACATCGTCGACGCTCGCCGCGGCTCGGCTGCGCCGGCCGGCCACGGGCACCGGATCGCGGCGCCCGCGCAGCGCGATCTGCAGGCCACTGCGCAAGCGCGCCGCGCCGCCCGATCGATCTTGGGTCATCGCCAGGCCAGGGTACTTGGGCCGCCGAACCGGCGGACCCGCGCGCCCGGTGCCGGTGCGACGCGTCGGTCGCGGCCCCGACCGGCGCGGATCTGTCGCGGATCTGTCGCGGATCTGTTACGCCACGGAAAACTCTCCGCGGGCCCGTCCGACGCCAGATAAAATCGCGCGAGTTCACGTCGTCACTCTCCAGTGCCAGCCACCGGACGCCGCGGAATTCGACTCGAGGAGGGTGTCATGGTGGTACGAGCCGTCGCTTTGCTGGTCGTTTCCCTCGGACTCGCCGCACCGGCCCGTGCGGACGCCACCGACGATGCATTCATCGCCAACCTCGACACCTCCGGCATGAATTACGGGGCACCCGAGAAGGCAATCCAGGTCGCCAAGACCGTCGTCTGCGCCACCCTCGGCAGCAACCCCGACACCAGCAACGCGGACCTGGTCACCAAGGTCAGCGACGCCACCAACTGGCCACCGCTGAACGCCGCCTACTTCACGGGAGCCGCGATCCAGGCCTACTGCCCCCAGTACGGCTCCCTCGCGGTCCCCACCCTTCCCAAGCGGGGCCCCCAAGACCCCGGCACGGCTCCCTCAGCGCCCCCGGAACCGAAAGTTGAATCGGCGTGAGCGGTCAGCAGTCCCCGACGACTGTCAGCCTCGGGTACGAGAGCCGCCGCGACGGCAGCGCGCACATCCCCCACGCTGGACGCGTCCGCTCTCCACGTTGACGTGGAACTCGACCACGTCGCGTCATTGGTAAACGTCGCGACGATGCGCGATGTGGATCACCCGGACAACGACTCTGTCGTCGAAAACCTGGTAAAGCAAACGGAATTCACCTCGGCTCGCCGAGAACCGGCCCTCCATCCGACCGCGCAGCGGCTTGCCCACCTGATGGGGATTCTCGGCCAGCGGGCCTCTGATGAACTCCCAGCAGGCGACTGCGACTGCTTCGGGCAACAACTCGGTCAGAGCCCTTTTCGCAGTCTTTGTCAATTCGATGCGGTAGCTCACCGTGGCAGCCGGCCAGCGGCGCGCATCTCCGCTGCTACCTCCTCGAGCGAGAAGATCTCACCTTTTTCAGCCTCGGATTCGGCCTCTCGGACCTCGCGCATCAGTTCCTGATCGCTGAGGATCGCCAAGGTCTCCATGATCGAGTCGAAGTCATCCGCACTGAGGATCACCGCGGCCCGGCGCCCTTGTCGAGTCACCTCGATCCGCTGGTGCGTGCGCACCGCCTCCGCGACGAGCTTTGACAGGTTTGCCCGTACCTCGGCGAGCGGCAGCGTCATCATGTACAGAATGCTAGCGTGAATGGGCGATTCGTCGTGGTCTGCCGGCGGTTACACGTTGAACCGGAACTCGGTCACGTCGCCGTCGGCCAAGCAACGTCAAACATCGAACAACGCGACACCCACATCGGCCGCCGCGGCCTTGAACCGCTTGTCTCGCGTCCAGAGCTGCGCCCCTTGGACCATGGTGACCGCGGCCATGAGGTGGACGTCGACCGCACTCAGGCCACGCCCCCAAAGCTTGCGCCGATCAGTGAAGTGGAGGATTTCGTGGTGGTGGACAGTCGGGAACTGGCGCAGATTCGCGAGCAGGTCGAGCACCACATCCCGCTGCGAGATCGACCCGAGCGCGATTTCCTCGATGACCAACGGGTGACAGCCGACTTCGTCGGCCTCCAGCAACTCGACCAGTCTCGACTCCGTCGCGTGGAGATGGTCTATCCACACCGCGGTGTCGACAAGGATCATTTAGTCGCACCGCCGCCTGAGACCGGTCGTCGCCTCGGGGTCCGTTCCGCCCAGCGCGGCAAGACGGCGAGCACTTTCCACCCGGATCAGCGTCTGCAACCCGTGGCGCAGCAGGGCGACGTTCTCGTGTACGCCGGTCAACTCGGCGGCCTTTGCCAACAATTCGTCGTCGATCGTTACGGTTGTCCTCACGGCGCACCTCTATACGTATCATTGATGCCTTAGCATGATGCCACACCTCGGGAGTCACCGCCTTCTGTCACGCTGAACCCTCTACAGGTTGAACCCTCTACGCGTCGAACCGGAACCCCACCGGATGACCCACGGTCACCAGGGCCTGCGAATGCTGCTCAATATCTTTCAGGTGGGAGTTGACGGCGTCGAGCCAGTGCGGCGAGAACCGGTTTTCGCCTTCTCCCAAGGTCAAGACGGCGACCGGCCCATGGTGATCGACAGTTGTGGTCATGGCGTTGCTCATGGCGCGCTCCTCGAATCGGGTTTGGTGGATCTGCTGGGCGGGTCCGGCGGTGTCAATGTCAGCACAGCGCGCACGGCGGCATCGAGTCGTTGCAGCGCCGCTGCGTCCGGCACCCTCGTGCCACTGACCACCAGGGCGGTGGGGAGTTCGACCACGCAGGCGCGGATGGCGGCTACCGCGTGGCGATCGCGCCTATTCCAGAGGTTTTCGGCAAGTGCGATGAGCAGACCGGCAAGCTCATTGTCGAGTTGACGCAGTTCTTCGGCCAACGGAGCGGGCACGTCGCCAGCTCCGAGGAGTTCGTCTCGATGCACCGCGAGCAGTAATCGGGCTGCGGAAGGGTACTCGACGAGGAACGTTGCAGGGCACACGGCGGCCGCAACCACCGCTTCGACCGCTGCTTCGTGCGAAGCGCCGGGTGCCAGCGCCTCGGCTACTGCGGCGCGCTGAACGCTCAGGTAGCGCTTCGCGGCGCGCAACCATGCTTGACCCAACAGTCCGCCACGAGACCCGAACGCGTGATAAATGGCTCCATTCGAGATCGCCGTCACCTCGGACAGAGCGCGAATGGTGACCGCGTGCGGGCCGGATTGCGCGGCAAGCTGTTCAGCCGCATCCAGAAGGGAGACGCGATCGAGCGTTCTGGGGCGAGCCACCCGGACACCATAACAGAGCAAACGCTCTGAAATTGGATCGGCGGGAACTATTGAGACATCGCGGCCCTACACGTTAAATCTGAACTCGACCACGTCGCCGTCGGCCATGACGTAGTCCTTGCCCTCCATCCGCACCTTGCCGGCCGCCTTGGCCGCCGCCATCGAGCCGGCGGCCATCAGGTCGTCGTAGGACACGATCTCGGCTTTGATGAAACCCTTCTCGAAGTCGGTGTGGATCACCCCGGCCGCCTTGGGCGCGGTATCGCCCCGGTGGATCACCCACGCCCGCGCCTCCTTGGGGCCCGCCGTCAGGAAGGTCTGCAGGGCGAGGGTGTGGAAACCGGCGCGGGCCAGCGCGTCCAGGCCGCGCTCGCTCTGCCCGATCGACTCCAGCAGCTCGGCGGCCGATTCGTCGTCGAGCTCGTTGAGCTCGGCTTCGATCGCCGCGTCCAGGAAAACCGCGTCGGCCGGTGCGACGAGCGCGCGCAACTCCGCGACGTGCGCGGGGTCGGTGAGCACCGACTCGTCGGCGTTGAACACATAGAGGAACGGCTTGGTGGTCAGCAGGTTGAGCTCGCGCAGCAGCGTGGCGTCGACTCCCGCGCCGAACAGTGTCGTGCCGCCGTCGAGCACCTGCTGGGCGCTCACCGCCGCCTCGAATACCGGCCTGCGCTCCTTGTTGGTGCGCGCTTCCTTCTCCAGCCTGGGCAGCGCGCGCTCGAGGGTCTGCAAATCGGCCAGGATCAACTCCGTCTCGACCACCTCGATGTCGGAGTTGGGATCCACCGCTCCGGCGACGTGGGTCACGTCGCCGTCGGCGAACACCCGCACCACCTGGCAGATGGCGTCACACTCGCGGATGTGGGCCAGGAACTTGTTGCCCAGCCCGGCCCCCTCGGACGCTCCCTTGACCAGACCGGCGATGTCGACGAAGGTGACCGGCGCCGCCACGATGCGCTCGGAGGAGAACATCTGCGCCAGCTTGTCCAGCCGTGAATCGGGCAACGCGACCACACCCTCGTTCGGTTCGATCGTCGCGAACGGATAGTTGGCCGCCACCACATTGTTGCGCGTCAGCGCATTGAACAGCGTCGACTTGCCGACGTTGGGCAGACCCACGATTCCCAGGCTCAGGCTCACAGGGAGCCAAGTCTAGGCTCCGCGTCGGCGCCGGCCCGCCGCGGATTCACCGGCACAAGACAACTGAAGAAGGAGGCTCAAGAAAGAAGGATCACAGGTGGCACGCCCGGGCCGCGCCCCGCGAGATACGCCTCTTTCGGGTCATTGCCGGTACGGTCGACGTGTGTCAGCACAGCGGGGAGGCTCGGCGGTGGAGACCGCCCATCGCTCGGCTCACCCCAACATCCCAGGTGTGCGCTGGTGGACTGGCCTGCTCATCGCCGTCACCGCGACCGCGATCGGCTACGGGATCGACGCCGGCCACAAGGAGCTGACCCACGTCTTCGCCGGCTTCTACATCGCCGGATGTGTGGCAGCGGTACTGGCCGTGCGGCAAGAGGACCTGTTCACCGCGATCATCCAACCGCCGCTGATCCTGTTCTGTGCGGTACCGGGCGCCTACTGGCTGTTCCACGGGGGCAAGATCGGACACCTCAAAGACGTGCTGGTGAACTGCGGCTACCCGCTCATCGAGCGGTTCCCGCTGATGCTGGGCACCGCCGGCGGCGTCCTGCTGATCGGGCTGCTCCGGTGGTACTTCGGGATGTCGCGCCGGTTGACGTCCCAGGCCGACACGCCCGACACCGCGACGGACGCCTCGGCGCGGGACGCGCGCTCCTTCCTCAACTTCTTCCTCAACTTCCTCAACGACATCGCCGCCAGGCTGCGCTCGCTGTTGCGCCCCGAGTCCGGCGGGGACGAATATTACGGGGACGAGTCCGACGGTGAGGTCGCCGACGCGGCACGCTCGTCGGGCGCACGCCGGGGCCGCGCGGGCGGCGCCTCGGCCACTCGCCGACGAGCGACGCGCGGTGCTGCTGGGACGACGCGCAGCACTCGCACCCGCTCCCGCACCGCCAGACATCCACTCGACGACGAGCTGGGCGCGCGAGCCGAGGGTCCGCGGCGGCCGCGGCGCCGTGGCGAGGCAGCGACGCGCGACCACGACGCCGCCGAGCCGCCGCGCCGCACACGGCGCCGCCCGCGGCCAGGGTCCGTCCCGGATCCGCGCGACCACCAGCCACCCGGGGAGTCCCGCCGCGAGCCGCGACAACGCCGCAACCCCTACGAGCGTTCGGTGCCGCGCAGCAGCCGCTTCGACGGCTACGACAGATATGACCCGCCCGGGGCGCCCGCGCGCTACGGAACCCCCGAGCGGTACGACCGCCATGAGCCGGCCCACGAACCGAGGCGGCGCCGGCCCGCCAATGGGGCGGGCTCCTACCATCACCCGATATCGCAGGTCCGCTACCGCGCGGACGTACCCGTGGACGAGTCGAGGGCCGAGCCGAGCGGCCGGTACCGCCCTGGGTCCCGGTCCAACAGCCGGTCCACCAGCGAATCCTGGGAGTAGGACGTCTAACGGGTTTAGGACGTCTAACGGGTTTAGGACGTCTAAGAGCCCTGCCTGCCCGGCCGGATTTCCCTGGGCCGGATTTCCCTGGGCCGGATTTCCCTGGGCCGGATTTCCCTGGGCCGGATTTCCCTGGGCAGGGCGAACACCAGCGTTTCCTGCGCCGTCGTCACCGGCTGCACCACGTCGAAGCCGCCGTCAGCGAGCCGCTCCAGCACTCCGCGCACCAGCACCTCCGGGACTGACGCACCCGAGGTGACACCCACCGTCGTGACGCCCTCCAGCCACGCCGGGTCGATGTCGTCGGCCCAGTCGACCAGGTGAGCGGCCCGCGCGCCGCCGCTCAGGGCCACTTCGACCAGCCGCACCGAATTCGACGAATTGGCCGACCCGACGACAATGACGAGCTCGCACTCGGGCGCCATCGCCTTGACCGCCACCTGACGGTTCTGAGTGGCATAGCAGATGTCGTCGCTGGGGGGATCCTGCAGGTTCGGGAACCGCTGCCGCAGCCGCTCGACGATCTCCATCGTCTCATCGACCGACAGCGTGGTCTGGGACAGCCAGACAACCTTGTTCTCGTCACGCACGGTGACGTTGTCTGCCGCGGAGACCCCGTCGACCAGCTGCACGTGCTCGGGCGCCTCCCCGGCGGTACCGATGACCTCCTCATGACCCTCGTGGCCGATCAGGAGGATGTCGTAGTCGTCGCGGGCGAACCGCCTCGCCTCGTTGTGCACCTTGGTCACCAGCGGGCAGGTGGCGTCGATGGTCTGCAAGTTGCGTTCGGCGGCCGCGGCATACACCGTCGGCGCGACGCCGTGCGCGGAGAACACCACGATAGCGCCCTCGGGGACCTGGTCGGTTTCCTCCACGAACACCGCACCGGCCTGCTGCAGAGTGTCGACCACGTGTCGGTTGTGCACGATCTCGTGCCGCACGTAAACGGGTGCGCCGTGGCGTTCCAGCGCGCGCTCGACCGTCTCGACGGCCCGATCGACACCCGCACAGTAGCCACGCGGCTCCGCCAGGAGCACCCGTTTGCGAGCCGGGTCGTCGGCTACCGACCTCCCGGTCATGGACGCACCGGGGATCCCCATGTCGACAGTCGGTGGCATGACACTCAGGGTACGTTTCGCCGGCCCGAGGGGCACATGCCCGCCGCCGCGCCGCGCCGCCGGGCTTGGCGTTGGCCGCCGGTTGAGGCAGTCTTGGACCCATGTCTGTTGCACCGTACGGGGTTCGGCTGCTGGTCGGCGCGGCGACGGTCGCCGTCGAGGAAACGATCAGATTGCCGAAGACCATCCTGATGTGCCCGATCACGTTGGTCAGCCAGGCCGCTCAGGTCGTGATGCGGTTCCAGCAGAACCTGGCCGAGCTCGTGATCAAGGGTGACAGCACACTGGAGTCGATCTTTCCCCCGCGGGAGGATCAGCCGGGATGGGCGACATTTGACGAGGATGAGCCCGGCGCCGCCGAGTCGGCGGTGGGCCTGCTCGACGGCCCGCCGAGCCCGGACGGCGGCGGTAGCGAGCGCTTGACCGAGGGGCGGTTCGCGCTGTACTCGGTGAATGACGCCGCCGGGGCGAGGCTTGCCGACGTGCCGCGCCAGGCCGGCGGGCAATCCACGCGCCCCGCGGGCGGATCGGCGGATTCGGGGCCGTCGGTGGCGGCCGACATCGGGTACGCGACGCTGACGCTGGCGCAGTTGCGCGCGCGGCTGCCATCGCTGAGCGTCGAGGAACTCGAAACCCTGCTGGCCTACGAGCAGGCCACCAAGGCCCGGGCGCCGTTCCAGACGCTGCTCGCCAACAGGATCACCCGCGCGAACGCCAAGTGACTCGCGCCCCGAATGCGCAGGAGAACTCGGCCGAGAACCCGTTTCCGGTGCGCGCGGTGGCCATCCGGGTCGCGGGCTGGATCGACAGGCTGGGCACGGTCTGGGTGGAGGGACAGCTCGCCCAGATCACTATGCGGAACGGCTCCAGGACCGTCTTCATGGTGCTGCGCGATCCGGCCGCCGACATGTCGTTGAACGTGACCTGTCCGCGTGACCTGGTGCTCGGTGCGCCGGTGAAATTGGCCGAAGGTACCCAGGTGGTGGTATGCGGCAAGCCGTCCTTCTACACCGGGCGAGGCACATTCTCCCTGCGGCTCAGCGAGATTCGCGCCGTCGGCATCGGTGAGCTACTGGCCCGCATCGAACGGCTGCGCCGCCTGCTGGAGGCCGAAGGGCTATTCGATCCCCGGCTCAAGCGGCCGCTGCCGTTCCTGCCCAACGTGGTCGGGTTGATCACCGGCCGGGCCAGCGCCGCCGAACACGACGTGACCACGGTGGCGCGGGCGCGCTGGCCCGGGGTCCGCTTCGCCGTGCGCAACACCGCCGTGCAGGGGCCGAATGCCGTCCCGCAGATCGTCGAGGCGCTGGGCGAACTCGAGCGCGACGCCGAGGTCGACGTGATCGTGGTGGCCCGCGGCGGCGGCAGCGTCGAGGACCTGCTGCCGTTTTCCGACGAGACGCTGTGCCGCGCGATCGCGGCATGCCGCACGCCGGTCATCAGCGCCATCGGCCACGAACCCGATAACCCACTGTGCGACCTGGTTGCCGACGTGCGCGCCGCCACCCCCACCGACGCGGCCAAGAGGGTGGTTCCCGACACCGCCGCCGAGCAGCGATTGGTCGACGAGCTGCGATTGCGCAGCGCGCAGGCGTTGCGCAGCTGGGTGTCCCGGGAACAGCGGCTGCTGGCCCAGTTGCGCAGCCGCCCGGTGCTGGCCGAGCCGCTGCGCGCGCTCACGGCTCGCGCCGAGGAGGTCCACCGCGCGCACTCAGCGGTACGCCGCGACATCACCCGCCTGATCACCGCCGAGACGGAGCGCATGGGGCACCTGCGCGCGCGGCTGGCGACGCTGGGACCGGCGGCCACCCTGGCCCGCGGCTACGCGGTGGTGCAGACCGTGCCGGACGCGGGGCCCGCGGCGGTGCTCCGGTCGGTCCACGACGCACCCGCGGGCACCAGGTTGCGGGTACGGGTCGCCGACGGCGCCGTGGTGGCGGTGAGCGAGGGGAGCACAGATGGTGCCTGACGAAGACAAGCCTGACGAAGACAAGCCTGACGAAGACGGGCAGGATCGGCCGGTTACGCCCATCAGGGAGCTCGGCTACGAGGCATGCCGAGACGAGTTGATCGAGGTCGTGCGGCTCCTGGAGCAGGGCGGACTGGACCTCGACGCGTCGCTGCAGTTGTGGGAGAGGGGCGAACAGCTGTCCCGACGCTGTGAGGAGCACTTGGCCGGCGCCCGGCGACGCATCGAGGACGCGCTTGCCGCCGGCGAGGCTGACAACGAGGCCGACAACGAGGCCGACAACGCCTGAGTGCGCGCCCGTGCGGACACCGCCGACGCCGACCACCGAGGTTTAAGGTTGCGCTCAGCGGCGATGCGGAGGCGGTCCGGGTGAACACCGAATTCACGCTCACTCAAAAGCGTGCCCTCGCGATCACCACGGTGATTGCGCTGCTGTTCGGTGCGTACTTCCTGCGCGACTACTTCGTGCTCATCGTGGTGGCCGCTGTCGGGTCGTACCTGTTCACGCCACTGTTCGTGTGGTTCACCAGACGCCTGGGGACCGGATTGTCGGCCGCGTGCACCCTGCTCTGTGCGCTGGCCAGCGTCATCGTGCCGATCGGTCTGCTGGTCGGCCTGGCTATCGTGCAGATTTCGCGCATGGTCGACGGCATCACCGGCTGGGTCCAGACGACCGGCCCCAGCGGCCTGGGCGAGAAAACGCTACGGTTCGTCAACGATGTAGCGGCCCGAATTCCGTTCGCGCACGTCACGATCACCACGGAGATGCTGCGCAAGGCGATGCTGACCGTGGCACGCAACGCGGGTGAATGGCTGCTGCATTTTCTGCAGGGCGCGGTCGGCGGCATCGCAGGAGCCATCGCCTCGGCCGTCGTCTTTCTCTACGTCTTCGTCGCGCTGCTGGTCAACCGCGAGAAGATGCGGACGCTGATCGGTCGGCTGAACCCGCTCGGCGAGGACGTCACCGACCTGTATCTGCAGAAGGCGGGCGCGATGGTGCGCGGCACCGTCAGCGGCCAGTTCGTCATCGCGCTGTGCCAGGGTGTGGCCGGGGCCGCATCGATCTACCTGGCCGGATTCCACCACGGCTTCTTCGTTTTCGCGATCGTCCTGACCGCGTTGTCGATCATCCCGCTCGGCGGCGGGATCGTGACGATCCCGTTCGGCGTCGTGATGATCTTCTTCGGCAACGTCATCGGTGGCGCGTTCGTGGTGATCTGGCATCTCGCGGTGGTGACCAACATCGACAACTTTTTGCGGCCGGTCCTGGTGCCCCGCGACGCACGCCTGAACTCCGCGCTCATGTTGCTCTCGGTGTTCGCGGGCATCGCCATGTTCGGGCCCTGGGGAATCGTCATCGGCCCGGTGCTGATGATCCTCATCACGACCACCCTCGAGGTCTACCTCGCGGTGTACGCGGTGAACAACGGCGCCGAAGCCGAAGACGGACCGCCGGCCGTCCCGCCCCTTGCACCGGAACCCCGCGCGCCCAAAACCCCGCGCGCCGGAACCCCTGTCACCGGAACCTAACTAAGTGGTCTTGTAAGTGGTCTTGCCCGTAAGTTCGTCGGGGGTTGTTACCAGACGCCGCTTTTCCGAGTCTGCGCCGGCGGCGTCGAGACTGCGTTCAGCGCTCCCTTTTGCGCCTCAGACTCAAGTGGTCGCCACCGCAGTCTCGGCACCTCAGCGAACGGGCCCGACGAAGCAACGGGCAAGACCACTAAGTCAATCTCCGAGTGAGGAACTCGACCATTCTTTTGCGTGCCTCGTAGGCGGGATGGCCGTCGATTTCGCGCACCTCCTCGGTGAGCACGGAGTGCGCCATCGTGCCGAAGCCGTGCGCGTTGCCCGGGCCGGAGTCGATCTCGATCACCTCGAACGCGTCGCCGAGCCGCTCCTTGAGCGCGGTGAACCGCTCGCCAGGTGACATCTTGTCCCCGCTGAACCGCAACCCCAGGGCGCACAGGCCGTCGTTGGCGCAACGGTCGGCCACGGTGGCCAGCTCGGCCTCGCTGAGCCCGGGATCGCGTCGCTGCGCGGCGGTCAACGGGAAGGGCACGGACGGCTGGCTGAGCACCGGTGCCAGCACGCTCTCGTCGACCGCGGCGGCCAGCGCGAACCCACCGGTGAAGCACTGCCCGATCACGCCGACGCCCTTGCCCGGCGTCGACGCGTTGAGATCACGGGCCAGCGCACGCAGGAACAGCGACACCGGGCGCTGCCTGTTCGTTGCGAACGCTGCGAATTCCCTGGCCACACAGGCCCGGGCGATCGCGCCGGCGATGTAGGCGGCGGTCGTCGGCTTACCCGGCTCGCCGAACAGCGAGGGGATGGCGACGGAGAATCCGTTGTCCACCAGATGGTTGCCCAGCCCCAGCACGCCGGGATGAATCCCCGGCATCTCCGGGATCAGCACCACTCCGGGGCCGGTGCCCTTGCGGTACACGTCGTGGGTGTAGCCGCCGCCGGTGAACGGGGCCACCGACCATCCGGACAGGTCTGCTTGGGGTGCACTCACGTAATTCCTTGTGTCAGTTGGCGTGTCAGTTGGCGTGTCAGTTGCCGTGGTTCGGCGGGCCCGGTAGCGGCGGCTGGGACTGGGTCGCCGAGGCCAGCGTACGGAACTGGTCGGCGCCGCCGGCCCCGGTGATGGCAACCTGGGTGGCACCGGCCGGCCCGGTGAGCCTGGTGGTCCAGATCGGCTCGGCATCGGCGCCGCTCTGACCGGTGCCGCGGTAAACGACCCAGTCGGTGCCGGCGACGTCGACCGAACCGGTGGGGTAGGCCTCGGCATGGATGGAGCCGACCAGCCTGGCCTCGTCGGCATCGCTCTGGGTCAGCCTCAGGTACATCCCGGTGGGGCTGATGTACCCCACGGTCGAGGTGAGCGCATTGCTCCGGCGACCGGTGGCGGGGTCGGTCCGCCCGTTCTGGATGTCACCACGGCCCCCGGAGTTGGGCCGCCAGCCCGCTGGCAGCCGCGGCAGCCGAATGGGAAAGCCCAGCGTCTGCGCGTCCGCGCGCAGGGCCGCCGCCGCGTCGTAGGACGGGATCGTCGGTGCTTTCATCCCGGCGGGCGCGAACGAACACATCCCGACCAGGCCCGCCAGCAGGATGCAGCCCAGCACCAGCGGCATCAGCGACCAGAACATGTCGCGACCGTCCTGCAGCAGCCGCGGCTTGGCCGGCCTGGGCGCCGGGCCGGCGGGGGGAGCCGGCTCGCCGACCAACGCGGCGTCCGCCTGCGGTTTCTCGGTCACCCCTGCAGTATTCCAGTCGTCCGGGGCCAGTCACAGCCCAGCTCCGGCGGACCGGCGTGCTTCTGGAACAATCAGCAGCTATGACAGTTGAGGGCGACCGACCTTCGGAACCCGCCTCGTCGCCGGCCGCCGGGGGCCGCGGGTCGGCGCACCCGCGCTCGCGTGGGGAGCCTCCGGACCGCAACCTGGCGCTCGAACTGGTGCGCGTCACCGAGGCCGGCGCCATGGCCGCCGGCCGCTGGGTGGGCCGCGGCGACAAGGAGGGCGGCGACGGCGCCGCCGTCGACGCCATGCGCGAACTGGTCAACTCGGTGTCGATGCGCGGCGTGGTCGTCATCGGCGAGGGCGAGAAGGACCACGCGCCGATGCTCTACAACGGCGAGGAAGTGGGCAACGGCGACGGCCCGGACTGCGACTTCGCCGTCGACCCGATCGACGGCACCACGCTGATGAGCAAGGGCATGCCGAACGCGATCTCGGTGCTGGCCGTCGCCGAGCGCGGGGCGATGTTCGACCCGTCGGCCGTTTACTACATGAACAAGATCGCCGTCGGGCCCGAGGCGGCGGAGGTGATCGACGTCACCGCACCGATCGCCGAGAACGTCCGGGCGGTCGCCGCGGTGAAGCATCTGTCGGTGCGGGACATGACGGTGTGCATCCTGGACCGGCCCCGGCACGCGAAGCTGATCGAAGACGTCCGAGCCACCGGGGCCCGCATCCGGCTGATCACCGATGGCGACGTCGCCGGCGCGATCTCGGCGTGCCGGTACCAGTCGGGCACCGACATGCTGGCCGGGATCGGCGGCACCCCCGAAGGCATCATCGCCGCCGCGGCGATCCGCTGCATGGGCGGCGCGATCCAGGCGCAGCTGGCGCCGATTGACGACGCGGAGCGCCGCAAGGCACTCGACGCCGGCTACGACCTCGATCAGGTGCTGACCACCGAGGACCTGGTGTCCGGGGAGAACGTCTTCTTCTGCGCAACCGGGGTCACCGACGGCGACCTGCTCAAAGGAGTGCGGTACTACCCCGGCGGTTGCACCACCCAGTCGATCGTGATGCGGTCGAAGTCCGGCACCGTGCGCATGATCGAGGCCTACCACCGGCTCGCGAAGCTCAACGAGTACTCCGCGATCGACTTCACCGGCGACAGTTCCGCCGCCTACCCCCTGCCGTAAACCCACCCACCAGCCCCACCACCAGCCCAGCCACACCACCAGCCCAGCCCCACCACCAGCGAGGACCTTCAGCAATGGCCGACGACGGCTCCGACAACGCCGAGTACCGCATCGAGCACGACACCATGGGCGAGGTCCGGGTACCCGCACAAGCGTTGTGGCGGGCCCAGACTCAACGCGCCGTGGAGAACTTCCCCATCTCGGGCCGCGGCCTGGAACGCGCCCAGATCCGGGCGCTGGGCCTGCTCAAAGGCGCCTGCGCCCAGGTGAACAAGGACCTCGGGCTGCTGGCCCCGGACAAGGCCGACGCGATCATGGCCGCGGCGGCCGAGATCGCCGACGGCCGCCACGACGACCAGTTCCCCATCGACGTCTTCCAGACCGGTTCGGGCACCAGCTCCAACATGAACACCAACGAGGTGATCGCCTCGATTGCAGCCAGGGCCGGGGTCACGGTGCACCCCAACGACGACGTCAACATGTCGCAGTCCTCGAACGACACCTTCCCCACCGCCACCCACATCGCGGCCACCGAGGCCGCGGTGAGCCACCTGATCCCCGCGCTGGAGGTGCTGCAGAACGCGTTGGCCGGCAAGGCCGACGAGTGGCAGACGGTGGTCAAGTCGGGCCGCACGCACCTGATGGACGCGGTTCCGGTGACACTCGGCCAGGAGTTCAGCGGGTACGCCCGCCAGGTCGAGGCCGGCATCGAACGGGTGCGCGCCACCCTGCCCCGGCTCGGGGAGCTGCCCATCGGCGGCACCGCGGTCGGCACCGGCCTCAATGCCCCCGACGGCTTCGGCACCAAGGTGGTGGCGGTGCTGGTGGAGCGGACGGGAATCGCGCAGTTACGCACTGCGACAAACTCTTTCGAGGCCCAAGCCGCCCGCGACGGATTGGTCGAGGCCTCCGGCGCCTTGCGCACCATCGCCGTGTCGTTGACCAAGATCGCCAACGACGTCCGCTGGATGGGATCCGGCCCGCTCACCGGCTTGGCCGAGATCCGGTTGCCCGACTTGCAGCCGGGGAGCTCGATCATGCCGGGCAAGGTGAATCCTGTTCTGCCGGAAGCTGTTACGCAGGTTGCCGCGCAGGTGATCGGCAACGACGCCGCGATCGCCTGGGGCGGGGCGAACGGCGCCTTCGAGCTCAACGTCTACATCCCGATGATGGCGCGCAACATTCTGGAATCGTTCACGCTGCTGACCAACGTGTCGACGCTGTTCGCGCAGCGCTGCATTGCCGGCCTGACGGCCAACGTCGAGCACCTGCGGGAGCTGGCCGAGTCCTCCCCGTCGATCGTGACGCCGTTGAATTCGGCGATCGGTTACGAGGAGGCCGCGGCGGTGGCCAAACAGGCACTCAAGGAGCGCAAGACGATTCGGCAGACCGTGATCGATCGCGGCCTGATCGGAGACAAGCTCTCCATCGAGGAGCTGGACCGCCGCCTCGACGTCTTGGCGATGGCCCGGGTCGAAGCCGACGCTACCCCGGACGAGTCCTGACCCGGCCAGTCTGACCCGGCCAGTCTGACCCGGCCTCCTCACCCGCCGCAGCCGAGAAGTAGGCCTCGGAGCGCCCTCGGAGCGGCCTCGCAGGGTGGACGCTCCGCCGCACACTCCGGAAGCAGCCCAGCGGGCCTGATCAGAGCGGGCCCGGCAACGTGCCTTAGCTGTTCTTGCCTGCTGCGCCCTGCGTGCCGGCGGTGCCGGTGGGGTCACCGGTCCCGTATTCACCGGTAGCACTCCCGGGCTGCCGCCGATCCCGGCCGGTCCCAAAACCCCCTAATTCAGCGCCCTCTTAGGCACCGTTGTTCGGCCCGCCCGAGTTCTGGCCCGGGATGTCGGTGATCGGGAAATTGGGCATCGGCCGCGGTGACGGCGTGTCGGGCAGCGGCGGGATCTCGCTCGCCGGGATGTCGTGCAGGACGTTGGCGGGCGGCCCGTTCTCCCGGCTGCCGTAGCTGCTGCCCGGCGCCCGCGACCCGAGTAGTTCGCTGACCGTCACCATCCGGTAGCCGTTGGCCTTGAGCACCGGGATGAACTGGTACACCAGGTCCACCGTGCTCGAATAGGTGTCGTGGAACAACACCACGGAACCGGGCTTGACGTAGGTCATCAGCATGGAGCGCGTCGCCGCCGTGTTCGAGTCGTTCGCCCAGTCGAAAGGGATGACATCCCAGAGGATTTCGGCCAACCCGTACCGGGCGGCGGTCTGGCGCACCACCTCGTCGGACAGCCCGCCGGCGGGGCGGTACAGCGTGGGCGTGCGGCCGGTCGCGGCGGTGATCGCGTCGTTGGCCCGCGCGAACTGGCCGGCGATGTCCTGGGTGGGGATGGTCGCCATGTTGGGGTGTTCCCAGGTGTGGTTGCCGATCTCCATACCCGCGTCGGCGATGCGCCTGGCCCCGGCCGGGTCGGCTGCCACCTTGTTGCCGATCAGGAAGAAGGTCGCCTTGGCGTCGTTGTCCTGCAATATCTTCAGCAGCCGAGCGTCAAACGGGCTGGGCCCGTCGTCGAACGTCAGCGCGACGCACTTGACCACGGCGCAACTGAGGTCCTCCGCGCGGGTGACGTGGCCGGTGAGGCCGCCGACCACCAGCACCGCGACGGCCGCCACGACACCGAACACCATGCGCCCATAGCGCCAGGCCTGGCTGTCGGGTCGTTTCGGCACGCTGGAAGCCTACCGGCCGGAACGTTTCAGTGCGGTCCGGCGATCTCCTCGAGCATCTCGGTGACCAGCGCCGCGATCGGCGAACGCTCGCTGCGCAGCAGCGTGATGTGGGCGAACAGCGGGTGGCCTTTGAGCTTCTCGATCACCGCCGCGACCCCGTCGTGGCGGCCGACCCGCAAGTTGTCGCGCTGGGCGATGTCGTGGGTCAGCACCACCCGCGAACCGGTGCCCAGCCGGGACAACACCGTCAGCAGGACGTTGCGCTCCAACGACTGCGCCTCGTCGACGATGACGAACGAGTCGTGCAGCGAGCGGCCGCGGATGTGGGTGAGTGGGAGCACCTCGAGCATGCCGCGGGACAGCACCTCCTCGAGGACGGCCGAGCTGGCCAGGCCCTCGAGGGTGTCGAACACCGCCTGCGCCCACGGACCCATCTTGTCGCTCTCGCTGCCCGGCAGGTAGCCCAGCTCCTGGCCGCCGACCGCGTACAGCGGACGGAACACCACCACCTTGCGATGGGTCCGCCGTTCCAGCACCGCCTCCAGGCCCGCGCACAACGCCAGCGCCGACTTCCCGGTGCCGGCCTTGCCGCCCAGGGAGACGATCCCCACCGACTCGTCGAGCAGCAGGTCGAGCGCGACCCGCTGCTCGGCGGAACGCCCGCGCAGCCCGAACACCTCGCGGTCACCGCGGACCAACTGGACGCGCTTGGTGGCGGTGACCCGGCCGAGCGCATGGGAGCTGCCGCCAAGAAGCCGAATCCCGGTGTGACACGGCAGATCCCGCGCCTCGACCAGGTCGATCTCGCCGTCGGCGAACAGCGCGTCGATGTCCTCGGCGGCGGTGTCGATCTCGTGCATACCCGACCATCCGGAGGCCACAACGTCCTGGGCGTGGTACTCATCGGCGGGCAGGCCCACCGCGGCGGCCTTGACCCGAAGTGGAATGTCCTTGCTGACCAACGTAACTCGCCGGCCTTCGGCCGCGAGGTTGGCCGCGCAGCTCAGGATCCGGGAGTCGTTGCTGTCGGTGCGGAAGCCGGCCGGCAGCACCGCGGGGTCGGTGTGATTGAGCTCGACGTGCAGCGTACCGCCTTGGTTCCCAACGGAAATCGGCTGATCCAGCCGTCCGTGCTCCAGACGGAGATCGTCGAAAAGGCGCAGCGCCTGGCGCGCGAACCACCCCAGCTCGTGATGGTGGCGTTTGGCTTCCAGTTCGCTGATCACCACCAGCGGAACCACCACCTCGTGCTCGGCGAACCGGCTGCACGCCCACGGGTCGGACAGCAGCACGGAGGTGTCGAGAACGTAGGTCCGGATATCGGTCACGTGGCGCTCCTCGAGCGGGTTGAGCCAGCGCGGCCCCACACAGGCATGTCGGTGGGAATCGCGGCACCAGGACCGGGGCCGGTCCTGCCGTTGCGTTGACGGGAGGTGCCGCCCTGGCAGCTGAGCTTGTCGCTGGCCATCACCGACGACGCTACTCTCGTCGTCGCCCACGCGCCGCGCAGGCGCGCCGAGGTGTCTAACCCGCGGCGAACTGCCGCAACGCGGGCTCGTCGGCCAGCCCCCAGGCGGTGATGCGGTCCGAGATCGCCTGCCGCAGTTGCGCGGGACCGAAGATGCCCGCCTGGGCGACGTTGCTCACCTTGTCCTGGTACGCATCGATGTCGGCGCCGGGGACCTGCAAGTCGGCGGCGCGGGCGGCGATCGCCGCGATGGTCTCGTCACGGGTGTGCTCGAGGCAGTGTGCGACGAGGTTGGCGAAGAACTCCTCGTGCCGCGCCTCGTCGCGGGCGATGCGGTCGACGAGCCCGGCCAGGACCGGCTCCTCGACCTTGGCCGCCAGGTTCGCGCAGAAAACCGCATGGGTGCGCTCGGCGAGCGCCATGTACACCAGAGTCTCGACCTGGGTGTAGGTGTCGGCGCGGTAGCCCTTCATCACGTGCTCGACGCGCGCCTGTTCGTTGGCGGCCGGGTCGACCTCGCGGGTGACCACCAGATATTCGCGCAGCGCGATCGCGTGCAGGTGCTCCTCGGCGGTCCAGCGGCCCAGCCAGCGGCCCCACCACTCCTCGAGGATGAAGTGCTCGACGAGCTCGCGGTGATGTCCGGCGAGGTTGTCCTTGAGAAGCAGCAGGATCTCGCAGGCATCGGTGATGTCCTTGGGCAGCGTCACCTGGGACGCATCCCAGTCGCGGCCACCGAGGAAGGCGAAGTTCTCCCCGCGTTCGAACGGCACGTAGTCGTGCGCGAACCAGAGTTCCTCGGTGTTGAGGTGTCGGTCCATGTTCGCTTCGACGACGGGCTCGAGTTCCAAGGTCAGCGCGTTAGCGACAGGTTTCTGTGCCATGGGGTTACTGTAACCCGGGTACACAGGTGTGTGAAATTCTCCGCTCGTGTCGCAACCGATTGGTGACTTTGGTCCTCTTCAGGGTCCTCTTCGGGGTCCTCTTCGGGCGGGCCGGCCGTCAGCGGTCGACCAGCGTCCAGTCCTCGATGTCCTCGTAGAGCGGGAAGTTCGACGCCAGCCTGGTGACCCGTTGCCGAAGCGCGGAGACATCGGCCGACGCACCCGCCGCGAGCGCGGTGGCGATGATGTCGGCGACCTCGGCGAACTCGGCGTCGGCGAACCCGCGGGTGGCCAACGCCGGCGTACCCACCCGCAGCCCCGAGGTCACCATCGGCGGCCGGGGGTCATTGGGGACCGCGTTGCGATTGACGGTGATGCCGATGTCATGCAGCAGATCCTCGGCGGCCTTGCCGTCCAGCAGCGAGTCGCGCAGGTCGACCAGCACCAAGTGGACGTCGGTGCCGCCGCTGATCACCGACACACCGGCCTTGGCGACGTCGGGAGCGACCAGCCGTTCGGCGATCAGGCGCGCACCGGACAGCGTGCGCCGCTGCCGGTCGGCAAACTCCGGCGTGCCGGCAATCTTGAGTGCGACCGCCTTGCCCGCGATGACGTGCATGAGCGGCCCGCCCTGCTGGCCCGGGAACACCGCCGAGTTGACGGCTTTGGCGTATTCCTGCTTACCCAGGATCATCCCGGAGCGGGCGCCACCGAGCGTCTTGTGCACGGTGGTGGACACCACATCGGCGTGGGGCACCGGCGACGGGTGCAGGCCGGCGGCCACCAGGCCGGCGAAGTGCGCCATGTCCACCCAGAGCTTGGCGTCGACCTCGTCGGCGATCGAGGCGAACGCCGCGAAGTCGAGGGTCCGCGGGTAGGCCGACCAGCCGGCGATGATCACCTTCGGGCGGAACTCGAGCGCCCTGGCCCGCACGGCGTCCATGTCCACGAGGTGAGTGGTGGGGTCGACGCCGTAGAAGCCGGCCTCGTAGAGCTTGCCGGAGAAGTTCAGCCTCATGCCGTGGGTGAGGTGTCCGCCGTTGGCCAGATCCAGACCCAGCAGCCGCTCCCCCGGCGTCATCAACGCGTGCAGCACCGCGGCATTGGCCTGGGCCCCCGAATGCGGCTGGACGTTGGCGAACTCGGCGCCGAACAGCGCCTTGGCCCGGTCGCGGGCGATGTTCTCCACGGCGTCGACGTACTCGCAGCCGCCGTAATAGCGCCGGCCGGGCAACCCCTCGGCGTACTTGTTGGTCAGCACGCTGCCCTGGGCCTGCAGCACCGCACGCGGCACGAAGTTCTCCGACGCGATCATCTCCAGGGTGTCGCGCTGCCGGTGCAGCTCCTTGCCGATCAGCTCCGCGATGTCCGGGTCGACCTCGGCGAGCGGGGCGGACATCACAGAGGCCGCGCCGGGCGAGGTGGCCGTGCCGGGCGAGGTGGCGGGAGCGTCAGGTGCAGCAGTCACAAGCGCCAGTCTATCGAGCGGCGCTTTTGGCCAGCCCAGGCGTTGAGCGCCCGACGGCCCCTGCCACACTTGCAGCATGCCGCGGCTTAGCGAGCCGAGTCCTTATGTCGAGTTCGACCGAAAGCAATGGCGTGCGCTTCGCATGTCGACGCCGCTGGCGCTGACCGAAGCCGAACTCGTCAGCCTGCGCGGACTCGGCGAGCAGCTCGACCTGCTCGAGGTCGAAGAGGTTTACCTTCCACTGGCTCGACTCATCCACCTGCAGGTCGCCGCCCGCCAGCGTCTGTTTGCTGCCACCGCCGAGTTCCTCGGCGAGCCGCAGCAGAACCCGGATCGGCCGGTGCCGTTCATCATCGGCGTTGCCGGCAGCGTTGCGGTCGGCAAGTCCACGACCGCGCGCGTGCTCAAGGCCCTGCTGGCCCGCTGGGGACACCACCCGCGGGTCGACTTGGTGACCACCGACGGCTTCCTGCACTCGAACGCCGAGCTGGACCGGCGAAACCTCATGCACCGCAAGGGTTTCCCCGAAAGCTACAACCGGCGGGCGCTGATGCGCTTCGTGACGACGGTCAAGTCCGGGTCGGAGTACGCGTGCGCGCCGGTGTACTCCCACCTGCACTACGACATCATTCCAGGAGCAAAGCAGGTGGTCCGGCATCCCGACATCCTGATCTTGGAGGGCCTCAATGTCCTGCAGACCGGTCCGACCCTGATGGTGTCGGATCTGTTCGACTTCTCGCTGTATGTGGATGCGCGCATCGAAGACATCGAGCAGTGGTACGTCTCGCGGTTTTTGGCGATGCGCAGCACGGCGTTCGCCGATCCCGAATCGCACTTCCACCACTACGCGGCCCTCAACGACACCAAGGCCGTCGCCGCCGCGCGCGAGATCTGGCGGTCGATCAACCGGCCCAACCTGGTGGAGAACATCCTGCCCACCCGGCCCCGCGCGACCCTGGTGCTGCGCAAGGACGCCGACCACTCCATCAACCGGCTGCGTCTGCGCAAACTGTAGCGGCCGGGACCCGCGCCTATACCGCTTCGGCTTCGATGAGGCTGAACGGGGACGCGGTTTCGACCACCCGCACCAGCCGGAAGCCGGCGCGCCGCAGGAGCCGACCGTATTCCTCGGCGGTGCGTTCGGCCGCGGCGGCGCTGACGAACATGTCCAGGTCCAGCCATTTGCCCGCGAAATCTCGGTCGTGGGTGGGGATCACCAGTTCGACAAGGACGACGTGCTTGCCCTTGCCGCACGCCGAGCGCACGTTGCGCAAGATGCGCTCCGCGTCGTCGTCGAGCCAGTCGTGAATCACGTTCTTGAGGACGTAGACGTCGCCACCGGCGGGTATGACGTCGTCGAAAAACGATCCCTCGGCGATCTCGACGCGGCCGTCGACACGGTATCGGCGGAGTCCCTCCACGGCGCCCGCCACGACCTGGGGCATGTCGAACAGGATGCCGCGCGCCTGCGGTGTGGCGGCGAGGATGGCCGAAAGCAGCCGGCCGTGCCCACCCCCGACGTCGACGACGGTGGGGTTGGCACCGAAGCGCCCGAAGTCGTAGGCCGCCATGAGCGGGGCGATCGAGAGTTCGGACACGTTGGTCATGGCCTCGTTGAAGATGGCGTTCAGTTCCGGCTGGCCGGCCAGGTAGTCGAACATGTTCTGGCCGCGCATCTCGGCGGCGACGCACCGACCCTCGCGGATACCCTCGGTCAGATGGCTCCAACGCTCACGCAACTGGGGCGAACCCGCCCATCTGGCCCACGCGGCCAGGGAGACCTCGGCGTCGCGACGCAACGGCTGCGCCAACGGGGTCAGGTCGTAGCGGCCGTCGCGGCGTCGGCGAAAAATCCCGCGCGAGATCAGGGCGCGCATCAATCGGGCGAGCGCGTCGGTGTCCGCATCGACCGCCTTCGCCAAATCCGCGGCCGAGAGCGGACCTTTCGCCAGCGCGTCGGCAATGCCGAGGTCGGCCGCCGTCGTGATCGCTTGCGACACCCACGCGTCCATCAGCATTTCCAGCAGGACCGCCGGAGCGGGAAGCGTCCGGCGGTACAGCCGGCCCAGGTGATGCCTGGCACGTTCTATCGCCCGGACGACTTTCGCGGGAGGAATCGTCGACATAGCCATTCCCGTGCCCCTTCGGTGGTCTTCGGTGGTCTTCGGTAGTCTTCGGTAGTCTTCGGTAGTCTTCGGTAGTCTTCGGTGGTCTTCGGTAGTCTTCGGTAGTCGATGCCCCGGCTGCGAGCGTAACGGCCGCGGCGCCGCTGCATCCGGTTCGTCAACGTGGGGGTCGCCACAGGCACGGTTGCAGCCCGGTTGCAGCCCGGTTGCAGCACGTCGGCCGTCTCGGCTACCTGCCGTACCTGCGGTGCCGCGCGCTGTAGGCGCGCAGCGCGCGCAGGAAGTCCACCCGGCGGAACGCGGGCCAGTGCGCCTCGGTGAACCACATCTCCGAGTACGCGCTCTGCCACAGCAGGAAGCCGGACAGGCGTTGTTCGCCCGAGGTGCGGATCACCAGGTCGGGGTCGGGTTGCCCAGAGGTGTAGAGGTTTTCGGAGATGGCGTCGGCGGTCACGGCGTCGACGAGTTCCTCGGCGGTCGCGCCGTTGGCGAGTTCTTTGCTCAGCAACGCCCGCACCGCGTCGACGATCTCCCGGCGTCCCCCGTAGCCGACCGCGACGTTGACATGGAAGGACGCCGCGAGCGGTGTGGACTTCACCGCGCCGCGCAGCCGCCGGGCCGGCTCCTCGCCGAGCAGCTCGAGGTCCCCGACGGTGCGCACGCTCCAGCGGTTGGCCGGCGCACAGATCTCCTCGACGACCTCGGTGATGATCTCGATCAGCCCGGCCAGCTCGGTGGGATCGCGCTGCAAGTTCTCGGTGGACAACAGATAGACGGTGGTCATCTCGATGCCCGCCTCCTGGCACCAGCGCAGCATCTCGGCGATCTTGGCCGCCCCCATCCGGTACCCATAACTGACGTCGTCGTGACCGGCGTCGCGCGCCCAGCGCCGGTTCCCATCGCACAGGACCGCGATGTGGCGCGGCAATTCGGCTCGTGAGGCGGCCAAGCCCTGCCGCAACCGCAGCTCGTAGATCTTGTAGAGCGGTTCCTTGAGCCGGGGCGGAATGATCTCCACGAAGACCCACCCTACTGTCGGGCCCAGCGATTTCGACCGTCACTGCACCGGATGCCGCGAACGGCCGACACCGTCGCGTAACCATTCGCGGCTAGGGTGGTCGCACGACAGGCCCTCGACAGGCACTCGACACGCACTCGACACGCACTCGACACGCACTCGATGTGGCAGGAAAAAGGAGCCATGAGCAGCCAGACCAGCACTCCCCCCAATTCGGGGCCCAATTCGGGGCCCAATGCGGGGCCCAATGCGGGGCCCAGAGCACCGGGGCGCGGCCAGGAGAACCCGGTCGAAGAGCTCGTCAAAGGTGCCGCCGACGTTTTAACCAGGCCGCGGATGCGCGGCTGGATCCATTTCTACTCGGCGTGGTTGGCGGTGGTGTGCGGGGCGACGCTGGTGTCGGTCTCCTGGGCGGTCGCCTCGCCGCGCGCGGGTCATTCGACACTGGTCTACGCCGCCGCCACGGTGGCGATGTTCGCCGTCAGCGCGACCTATCACCGCGTCCAGTGGAAATCGGCGACCGCACGGCTGTGGATGCGACGGCTGGACCATTCGACGATCTATCTGTTCATCGCCGGCAGCTACACCCCGTTTGCGCGCCTGGCCATGCCGCAGAACACCGGGGTGGTGGTGCTGTGGATCGTGTGGGGCGGCGCGGTGGCCGGGATTCTGCTGACGGTGTTCTGGCCGACGGCACCCCGGTGGGTGGGCGTGCCGCTGTATCTGCTGCTGGGCTGGGTGGCGGTGTGGTACTCCCCGACAATCATCCACACGGCCGGGGTGGCCGCGATGGTACTGCTGGCGGTCGGCGGTGTGCTGTACAGCGTCGGGGGGGTGTTCTACGGGCTGCGCTGGCCCGACCCGTGGCCGCGCACCTTCGGCTACCACGAGGTGTTCCACGCGTTCACCGTGCTCGCGGCGATTCTGCACTACATCGCGATGTGGCTGGCCGTCTTCTACGTCGGCCACCCCGCCTGATCGAGGCGAACCTTCAGAGCTGGGTCACGTCGGCGGCCGACCAGTACGCCTTCATCGTCGCGATCCTGCCGCGATCGTCGAAGGCCATGACGTCGATCGGCTCGATCACCATCCGGTGACCGCCGGTGTTCACAGTCAGCCGGAACTGGAAAGCCGCCTCGTCGCCGGCCACCCGCAGCGACACCAGTTCGCATTCGCGCCGTGCGTCGTCGATCGCGGAGTAGAAACGGTGGATCGCCTGCCGGCCGATGTGCACCTCGCCGCCGACCGGGTCCTCGACGGAGGCGTCGTCGGCATACAGCTCGACCAGGTCGTCGGCGCTGCCCGTGGCGATCAGCGCGATGTAGCGGTTGACGGTGTCGGTGATCGCTCGAGTCCGGTCGTCGGAGTGCGGCATGTGAGGCAGGGTAACGGTCGGGCTATCGTCGGGGGACACCCAGGGCCGCGGCCAGATCGGCTGCCCGGGTCACGGGGGGATCGCACACCCGGCCGCGGCACACGTAGGCGGTGTCGGCGTCGCGCACCCGACTGCGGCCGGCGAACAACGCCGACGAGTCCGGCGCCCCTCCGATGACGATCGCCCCGCCGGGCGCCAGGCGGCGGGCCTCGGACAGCAGCTCGGAGTGTGCCGGGTCGCAGGCGACCGCGATCTGCAGCGGCCCGCGAACCGCCAGCTCGGCGACGGACACCCAGTTACCGACCGAGTGGGGCGCCTGCGACAGCAGTATCGAATGCGCATTGAGCGAATCGGAGGCCGCCTGCAGGTACCGCTCGGCGCGGGGCCCGTCGACCAGATGCGCGGCGGTCAGCAGCGCTTCGGTGATCGACGACGCGCCCGACGGCGTCGCCCCGTCCAACGGGTCGGCGGGCCGCAGCATCAGCTCTTCGGCGTCGTCGGCGGTGTCGAACCAGCGGCCTGGCCGGTACGGATCGGCGAAGTGCTGCATCGCCGTGTCCAGCAGCCCGATCGCACCCGTGCGCCAGTTCTCCTGGGCGGTCACCTGATACAGCGCCAGCAGCCCGGCGGCCAGCGTGGCGTGATCGTCCAGGGTGGCGGCGCTGTCACCGACCACCCCGCCCAAGCTGGAACGCCGCAGCCGGCCGTCGGCGACGTGCAGTTCCAGCAGCTTCGCCGCACACCGCGCCGCGGCGCGGGCCAACTCCGGCTCGTCCAGGGCCACGCCGGCTTCGACGAGGGCGGCAATCGCCAGCCCGTTCCAGCAGGTGACGACCTTGTCGTCGCGTCCCGGCTGGGCCCGGGTGCGGCGGGCGGCCAGCAGCGCCGAGCGCACCCGCTCCAGCCGTTGCGGGTCGTCGGGGTCTTCGCGCAGCTGCAGCACCGAGGTCCGGTCCTCGAACGTGCCGGATCGGGCTACCGTGAAAATTTTTGCGGCCCAACGGCCGTCGTCATCGCCGAGCGCATCGCTCAGCTGGTTGCGGGTCCAGACGTAGGTCGAACCCTCGCGGCCGTCGGCGTCGGCGTCCAGCGACGAGACGAACATGTCGGCGTCGGAGAGCTCCACGAGCAGGAACCGCGCTGTCTCGGCGGTGACGCGGCGGGCCAGCGGATCTCCGGTGCGGCGGAACCAGTGCGCATAGGCGCGCAGCAGCAGCGCGTTGTCGTAGAGCATCTTCTCGAAATGCGGAACCACCCAGGCGTTGTCGACGCTGTAGCGGGCGAAGCCGCCGGCCAGTTGATCGTAGATGCCGCCACGGGCCATCGCGCCGCCGGCGCGTTCGACCGCCTCCAGGGAGGCCCGCGACTTGGTGCGCTCGTAGTTGCGCAACAACGCCTCGAGAACGGCGGCCGACGGGAACTTGGGTGCGTCGCCGAAGCCGCCGTTGACCTTGTCCTCGCCGGCCAGGAGCGACGCGACTGCGTAGTCGCAGACTGCGGGGACCAACGCCGGGCCCCCGCTTGCTTGCTCCCAGAACGCGTCCGTCATCGCCCGCAACTCCCCGGCTATGCGGTCGGACGCCTCCTCGACCTCGTCGCGCCGTTCCCGCCAGGCCTGGGTGACCGCCGAAAGGATCTGCAGGAAATCTTTTTTCGTGTAATAGGTGCCGCAGAAGATCGGCCGGCCGTCAGGCGTCAAGAAACACGTCATCGGCCACCCGCCCCGCCCGGTGAGCGCGACAGTGGCGCTCATGTAGACCGCGTCGATGTCCGGCCGCTCCTCCCGGTCGACCTTGACGCAGACGAACCCCGCGTTCATCGCGTCCGCCACCTGATGGTCCTCGAACGACTCGTGGGCCATGACGTGACACCAGTGGCAGGCGGCGTAGCCGACGGACAGCAAGATCGGCACGTCGCGCGCAGCCGCGACCGCCAGCGACTCCGGCGTCCATTGCTGCCAGTGCACGGGATTGTCGGCGTGCTGGCGCAGATATGGACTGGCCGCCAGCCCGAGGGTGTTCGTCTCGGAAAGGTCAGCGGGGTTCATCACCGGACCCCTCTGTCGGTTTTGCGCCGTCGGTCCCCTCGTCCGGGGCCGGGCCGGCGCCCTCGTCCGGGGCCGGGCCGGCGCCTTCGTCCGGGGCCGGGTCCGGGCCGGTGCCCTCGTCCGGGGCCGGGTCGGGAGCCGGATGCTCGGGGTCCGGGGCCGGGTCGGGGGCCGGATGCTCGGGGTCGAACGATGCGGGCACCTTCTTCAGCTGCCGGCTCATCGACCTCATCAGGAGCAGCGTGGCGATCAGCAGCAGCACAATCACCAGCAGTCCCAGCGGACTGGCCTTGCCGAAGTCGGGTCCGTGGTTGCGTGGCGCGCCGTCGGCCCACACTGTGACACTTGTTGCCAGCAGGATGTGATTCATCCGTCGACCTCGATTCCGGCGAACAAGTCGTCCTCGGGCAGGCGGACCGGCACCCGGGAGCGGGCCAACTCGAATTCCTCGGTCGGCCAGAGCCGCTCCTGCCATGTGATCGGAGCAGCAAAGAAGTCATGGTTGGGGTCGATCTGCGTGGCATGCGCCCGCAGCGCATCGTCGCGCCGGGCGAAATACGCCGAACACTCGACGCGCGTCGTGACCCGCGACTCGAACGGGTCATGCTCGGGATCCCAGTTCTCGAGCCACTTAGCGAAGGGGGCGTCCCGCCCGTGCTTGACACATTCGTCGTGCAGCAACTGCAGCCGAGCCCGCAGGAAGCCGTGGATGTAGTACAGCTTGGCCACCGTCCACGGCTCCCCGGCATCCGGAAAGCGCCGATAGTCGCCCGCCGCCTCGAAGGCGCCGACCGAGACCTGGTGGCAGCGGATGTGGTCGGGGTGCGGGTAGCCCCCGTTCTCGTCGTAGGTGGTGATGACGTGCGGCCGGAACTCACGGACCACCCGCACCAGCGCCTCGATCGACTCCTCCAGTGGCGTCAGTGCAAAACAGCCCTCCGGCAGCGGCGGCGGCGGGTCGCCCTGGGGCAACCCGGAGTCGACGAAGCCCAGCCAGGTGTGCTCCACGCCGAGGATCTCGGCCGCCTTCGCCATCTCGTCGCGGCGGACCTCCGCCAAGCGTCCGTGCACGTCGGGCACGTCCATCGCCGGGTTGAGGATGTCGCCGCGCTCGCCGCCGGTCAACGTCACCACCAGCACGCGATGTCCCTTGTCGGCATACTTGGCCAGAGTGGCCGCGCCCTTGCTGGATTCGTCGTCGGGGTGGGCATGCACCGCCATCAACCGAAGTTCGCTCACATGCCCCCTACATCGTCTTCCTGTGGAAAGTCTTCCTGCGGAAAATCTTCCTGCGGAAATGCCTCGTGGACTTCCGCGCTGCGCCGCGCCGCGCCGGCCGGGCCCACTCGACCCTATAATTACAGTTCTCGATCGTCGCCATCCCCCGGGCCGGGGACGCCCGGTCGCCGTCCAGAGATGAATCACGCGTGAGCGAGCCGTTTATTCCACGACCCGCGGGCCGTTACGGGCAATCCCGGCTGTCGGGTACGTCGCGGCGGCCCGTGGTGATCGCGCTGACCGTCCTTGCGATCGCGGCGGGGGTCGGAGTCGCCGTCATCGGCTACCAACGGCTCGGCACCAGCGACGTCTCGGGTTCGCTGGCCGGGTATCGCGTCATCGACGACGAGACGGCCTCGGTGACGATCAGCGTGACACGCTCGGACCCGTCGCGACCGGCGGACTGCATCGTGCGGGTTCGCGCGCAGGACGGCAGCGAGACCGGCCGGCGGGAGGTGTTGGTCCCGCCATCCGACCAGGCCACGGTGCAGGTGACGACAACGGTGAAATCCTCCCGGCCGCCGATGATGGCCGACATCTATGGCTGTGGCACCGACGTACCCGCTTATCTGCGGCCATCCTGACCGCGGCGCGGACACCGAACTGCGAATTTGTGCGTCACCGGACGTTTCCGTGGTGGTAACGTAAAGCAACGCACGGTTCCAGCTGGGACCGTGTATTGCTGCATTAATGGCCGTGGGCGGGACGGATCGGCGTCACCCGGGGGGGACCCGAACACTCCCGGGGCGGGGCAGGACAGAGGCTGACGCGACGAGGCGGAAGCGTGAACACGAGGAGCGCGACGAGATGACGGATACTCAGGTGACCTGGCTGACCCAGGAATCACATGACCGACTCAAGGCCGAGCTCGACCAGTTGATCGCCAACCGCCCGGTCATCGCCGCCGAGATCAACGACCGCCGCGAGGAGGGTGACCTCCGGGAGAACGGCGGCTACCACGCCGCGCGCGAGGAGCAGGGCCAGCAGGAGGCCCGCATCCGACAGCTGCAGGATCTGCTGAGCAACGCAAAGGTCGGCGAGGCGCCCAAGCAGTCCGGCGTCGCGCTGCCCGGTTCGGTTGTGAAGGTCTGCTACAACGGCGACGAGTCGGACACCGAGACGTTCCTGATCGCCACCCGCCAGGAGGGCGTCAACGACGGCAAGCTCGAGGTGTACTCGCCGAACTCGCCGCTGGGCGGCGCGCTGATCGACGCCAAGGTCGGCGAGACCCGCAGTTACACGGTTCCCAACGGCCGCACCGTCGAGGTCAAGCTGCTCAGTGCGGAGCCTTACCACTCCTGACCAGCTGCGCGGGGGTTAGCGCAACGCCTGGTCGAGGTCGGCCAGCAGGTCAGCCACGTCCTCGATGCCGACAGACAGCCGCACCAGGTCGTCGGGAACCTCCAGCTGCGAACCGGCCGCCGACGCGTGTGTCATGGCGCTGGGATGCTCGATCAGCGACTCCACCCCACCCAGGGACTCGGCCAGGATGAACACCCCGGTACGCGCGCACAGGTCCTGGGCGGCGCGGCGCCCGCCGCGCATCCGTACCGAGACCATGCCGCCGAAGCCCCGCATCTGCCGTGCCGCGATCTCATGCCCCGGGTGGCCGGCCAGACCGGGGTACAGCACGGCGCTCACCGCGGGGTGCCCGGCGAGAAATTGGGCCACGGCCAGAGCGTTCTGGCCGTGCTGTTGCATCCTGAGCACCAGCGTCTTGAGGCCGCGCATCGTCAGGTAGGCGTCGAACGGGCCCGGCACCGCGCCGGCCCCGTTCTGCAGGAAACCAAAGGCGCCGTCCAACTCCTCGTCATTGGTGACCAGCGCCCCGCCCACCACGTCGGAGTGCCCACCCAAGTACTTGGTGGACGAGTGCAGCACGACGTCGGCACCCAGCGTCAGCGGCTGCTGCAGCGCAGGTGAGGCGAACGTGTTGTCG
This sequence comes from Mycobacterium sp. THU-M104, assembly GCF_049197365.1. Taxonomy (NCBI): domain Bacteria; kingdom Bacillati; phylum Actinomycetota; class Actinomycetes; order Mycobacteriales; family Mycobacteriaceae; genus Mycobacterium; species Mycobacterium sp. THU-M104. The sequence continues at coordinate 6,298 of NZ_JBMIOP010000037.1, read as the reverse complement.
ACCAGCACTCTCGGACCGAGATCCGCCCCGAGTTGCACGATCTCGGCAATCTCGGCAATGGCGGCGATGTCGGCGATGGACAGCAACGGGTTGGTCGGTGTCTCGACCCAGATCAGCCGGGTCTGCGGGGCGATCGCCGCGCGAACGGCGTCCAGGTCTGACAGCGCCACCGGCGTATAGCGGACGCCCCATTGCGTGAACACCTTGTCGATGAGGCGGAACGTGCCGCCGTAGGCATCGGTCGGGATGATCAGGTGGTCGCCGGGCCTCAGTATCGCCCGCAGGGCGCAGTCGGCGGCCGCCATCCCGGAACTGAACGCCCGCGCGTACGCGCCCTCTTCGACAGTTGCGAGCGAAGCTTCGAGCGCGGCCCTGGTCGGGTTGCCGGTGCGCGCGTACTCGAAACCGCCGCGCAGGTGCCCGACGCCGTCCTGGGCGAACGTGCTGCTGGCGTAGATCGGGGGGTTCACCGCCCCGGTCGCGGGATCCGGCGGGTAGCCGGCGTGGATGGCCCGGGTGGCCAGTCCGGCGGTCTTGGGGATTGGCGTGCCGCGCTCTGTGCTCATCCGGGTGTCTGCCTGCCCCCGATCGGCAGGCAGACAGTCGACATCATCTTGTCGGCCAACGTCTGCCGCTTGGCATCCCACAGCGGGACGAGAAAACCGACGAAACAGATGATCGCGTCGCCGACATGCGCGAGATACCGCAGTAAAGACTTCCCGAAACCGATGGGCTGACCGGTGATCTCGCTGACCACCTTGAAGTTCATGACCGACTTGCCGATGCTGGACCCGGTCGTTCCCTGCCGATAGCCGTAGTTCCAGATCAGGTAGAACAGTCCCACGGCCGCCGCCAACGCCAGCGCCAGCGCATCGAGGAGCGAGACCTGCACGAAGCAAACCGGCTTGCTGTGGGGAACCTGGACGATGCACAGATTCGGCAGGGGGAAAAGTAAGGACGCGGTGCCGACCACGACAATGCCCGGAAGGATGTCGATGATGAACGCCAGCACCCGCGAAAACCACGCGGTGTAGTCCTGCTTCGGCAGCGTGCGGATCGCCGGCCCGGGTGGCGGCGGGGCGTAACCCCCCGACGACGGGGGCGGCGGGGGGTAGGAACCGCCCCCGGGGGGAGGCGGAGGGGAGGAACCGGGCGGCGGCGGTGGCGGGAAGGCCCCGCCGGGTGGCGGTTGGTCGGTCATGGGCAAGGAACCTTCCCCCTGCGGATCGGGCGAACCGGGCCGCCCAACAGTACCTGAGCAGCCGATTGCTGCAGCGGCCGCCCGAAACGGCCGCACGATCCGAACGACGCTTGCGCTAGCGCCCGCGCGGCGTATCCGAAAGGAACCCCAGCAGATCATGCCGGGTGATGACACCGACCGGTTTGCCGTGTTCCACCACCATCAAGGCATCCGAGTCGCGCAGGGCTCTGCCGGCAGCGCCGACCGACTCGCCGGCGCCGATCATCGGCAGTGGTGGGCTCATGTGTTGCGAGACGGCGTCGGCCAGCTTGGCGCGGCCCTCGAAGACCGCCGAGAGCAGTTCGCGCTCGGAGACACTTCCGGCGACCTCACCGGCCCGCACCGGGGGCTCGGCGCCGACCACCGGCATCTGGGACACGCCGTACTCGCGCAGGATGCCGATGGCGTCGCGGACCGTCTCGGAGGGATGGGTGTGCACCAGATCGGGTAGAGCGCCGGATTTTCCGCGCAGCACCTCACCTACCGCGGGCTGCTCGGTGGAGCCATCCAGGCGGCTGCGCAGGAATCCGTACGACGACATCCACGCGTCGTTGAAGATCTTCGACAGGTAGCCGCGGCCGCCGTCGGGCAACAAGACGACGACGAGGGCATCGGGCCCGGCCCGCTCGGCCACCTGCACCGCGGCCACCACCGCCATTCCGCACGAGCCGCCGACCAGCAGCGCCTCCTCGCGGGCCAGCCGCCGGGTCATGTCGAACGAGTCGGAATCCGACACCGCGATGACCTCGTCGGGCACGCTCGGGTCGTAGGCCGCCGGCCAGAAGTCCTCGCCAACCCCTTCGACCAGGTACGGCCGGCCGCTGCCGCCCGAATACACCGAGCCCTCAGGATCGACCCCGACGATGCGCACCCGCCCGCCGGACACCTCCTTGAGGTAGCGGCCGGCGCCGGTGATGGTCCCGCCGGTGCCGATCCCGGCGACGAAGTGGGTGACCCGGCCGTCGGTATCGGCCCAGATCTCCGGGCCGGTCGTCTCGTAGTGGCTGGCCGGCCCGTCCGGGTTGGCGTACTGGTCGGGTTTCCAGGCCCCGTCGATCTCCCGGGTCAGCCGGTCGGACACGCTGTAATAGCTGTCCGGGTGCTCCGGCGGCAACGCCGTCGGACATACGACGACCTCCGCGCCGTAGGCGATCAGCACGTTGCGCTTGTCCTCGCTGACCTTGTCGGGACACACGAAGACGCACCGGTAGCCGCGGCGCTGGGCGACCAGGGCCAGACCGACGCCGGTGTTGCCCGACGTCGGTTCGACAATGGTGCCGCCCGGTTTGAGCTGCCCGCCGGCCTCGGCGGCATCGATCATCTTCGCGGCGATCCGGTCCTTGGAGCTGCCGCCGGGGTTGAGGTACTCGACCTTGGCTGCCACGGCGCCGGCACCGGCGGGGACGACGGCGTGCAGGCGCACCAGTGGCGTCCCGCCGATCAGGTCACTGATGTGCTGCGCGATGTGCATGCGCTCATCGTCTCAGTCCGGCGCCGGTCAGCTACCCGGTGGCCTCGCGGATGTACTCACCGATCTGGCGCAGCGACCGGACCGCCTCCGGCACCATCGGCGCGGCAAGCTGGAAGTCGTGGATCTGACCAGGCCAGACCCTCAGTTCGGCCGGCACACCGACTGCCGCCAGCCGGCGGGCCGCCAGCTGTGCGTCGTGCAGCAACACCTCGGCGCCCGACACGTGGATCAGGGTGCGCGGCAGGCCGGGGGTGATGTGCTCCAGCGGCTCGTAGATCTCCTCGGGTTCACCGTCCACCGTGTTCTTCGCGGCCGCACTGGTGACGAGAACGTCGAGGGCGTCGAACGCCTTCGGGGGGAACATTGCGTCGGTCTTGATGTTCGGGTGCGACTGCTTGCATTCCTTCGCCAGCTGCAGCAGCGGCGAGATCGCCACCAGCGCCGCCGGCACCTCGTCCTCCCCCCGTTGCAGGCGTTGCGCCAGCGCCAGCGCCAGGTAGCCGCCCGCCGAGTCCCCGGCCAGCACGATCTGGTCGGGCTGGTAACCGCGCAAGCGAAGCCATTGGTACCCGTCGTGGCAGTCGTCGAGGGCCATCCCGATCGAATGTTTGGGCAGCAGCCGATAATTGACCACCAGGACCGGTGAGTCGGCGAACTCCGACAACGCCTCGACGAGCCTGCCGTGCGAATTCGCGCCGCACGTCAGGAACGCTCCGCCGTGCAGGTAGACGACGACCCGACGGGTCCCGTCCGCGGGCAGCACCCCGGGAGCACGCACCATCTGCGCCGTGGCGTTGCGCAATGTCACGGTCTCGCGCACCGTGGCCGAGACCGGGAGCAGCGCCCGCGATGCGAGGTCGATCAGGCCCCAGGGCCAGGGCACGTTGGGGGCATGGCTGCCCACGGCCAGCACCGGCCGTATCGTCAGCCGCGAAGCCAGTCCGGCCACCCGGGCGGCGATACTGGGTCCGGATTCGAGGACCTCGACCGGCGCACCGCCGCTGATGGCGAATCGGCGAGCCCCAGACCTGCGCGCCTTGCGGACGTCGTGGGTGCGGATGACAGGCCGGGGCAAGCTGGACTCGTCGCGAAATACGGTCATGCTCAACACTTCCTACGCCTTTGTAGTCCGATACGCCTTTGTAGTCCGATACGCCTTTGTAGTCCGATACGGCATGCGCCGGGGCGGCTAAGCGTCTGACACGCCGGCGTCCGACGATCCGTTTAGCCACTCCGTTGAAAGTCAGCTTGACACGCGTTGCCACAGAAGACGTTTGGACAGCCGGATTCGATATCACATCTGATTCACAACGTGATCAGATTGTTCATATCGCGACCGTACAAACCCCGGAGCCGGGCTAAACTCATCAACGTGACCATCCGGGTGCTGCGTCGTTCGACGATCGCCCTGGCCACGGCGGGGGCTCTCGCCTCGACGGGTACCGCGTACCTGGGCGCTCGCAACCTGCTGCTCGGCCAGGCGACCCACGCGCGCACGTTGATCCCAAAATCCTGGGAAATCCCGCCGCGCGCCGACGGCATCTACGCCCCCGGCGGCGGGCCGGTCGAGCGGTGGCACCGCGGCATTGACTTCGACCTGCACCTGATGATCTTCGGCGACTCGACGGCAACCGGGTACGGCTGCACGAGCGCCGAAGAAGTGCCGGGCGTGCTCATCGCCCGCGGGCTCGCCGAGCGGACCGGCGGTCGTGTCCGGCTGAGCACGAAAGCCATCGTCGGCGCGACGTCGAAGGGGGTGTGCGGTCAGGTCGATGCGATGTTCGTCGCCGGTCCCCCGCCGGATGCGGCGGTGATGATGCTGGGCGCCAACGACGTGACCGCCCTCAACGGCGTCGGCCCGTCGGCGCAACGGCTGGCCCTGACGGTCCGCAAGTTGCGTACCCACGGCACGGTGGTCGTCGTCGGCACCTGCCCGGACCTCGGGGTGATCAGCGCGATCCCGCAGCCGCTGCGTTCGCTGGCCCACGCACGCACCTCCCAGTTGGCCCGCGCCCAGGCCGCGTCGGTGCGAGCCGCAGGCGGGGTGCCGGTGCCCCTGGCGCATCTGCTGGCCCCGCAGTTCCGCGCCACCCCGGATTCGATGTTCTCCGCCGACGGCTACCACCCCTCGTCGTCCGCGTATGCCCTGGCCGCATACGCGCTGTTGCCGGCGCTCTACGACGCGCTCGGCGACACCGAGGAGTGCCCCGAGAACACCCTTTCGCCCTCACCCGCTCCGGCGGGTCGCCCGGTGTTGTCGCGTTTGTGGCGGCGCCCGGAGACACAGCCAGCCGCCCCGTCGTCATGCCAGCCGGCGGGCACCGATTAGATTTGGGTTGGTCTCGTCCGGGCCGGTCGGCGCTGACCGTACCAACGGCTCATGAGGCGAGCGCGCCCCATTGGATTTGCACGCCCATCGGATGTGAAGGAAATCTCCCATGCCTGAAGCTGTCATCGTCTCCACTGCTCGCTCACCGATCGGCCGCGCCATGAAGGGATCGCTGGTCAGCATGCGGCCTGACGACCTGGCCGCCCAGATGGTGCGCGCCGCGCTCGACAAGGTTCCCGCGCTCGACCCGCACCAGATCGACGACCTCATGCTGGGCTGCGGCCTGCCCGGTGGCGAGTCCGGGTTCAACATGGCGCGCGTCGTCGCCGTCGAGCTGGGCTACGACTTCTTGCCGGGCACCACCGTCAACCGGTACTGCTCGTCGTCACTGCAGAGCACCCGGATGGCGTTCCACGCGATCAAGGCGGGCGAGGGCGACGCATTCATCTCCGCGGGCGTGGAAACGGTCTCCCGCTTCGGCAAGGGCAACTCCGACTCGTGGCCGGACACCAAAAATCCGCTGTTCGACGCGGCGGAGGAGCGGGCGGCGGCCGCTGCGGCGGGCGCCGAGGAATGGCACGACCCCCGGGCCGACGGCAACCTGCCCGATGTCTACATCGCGATGGGTCAGACCGCCGAGAACGTCGCGATCTTGACGGGGATCAGTCGCGAGGAGCAGGACCGCTGGGGGGTGCGCAGCCAGAACCGGGCGGAGGAGGCGATCAAGAGCGGCTTCTTCGCGCGTGAGATCACCCCGGTGACCCTGCCGGACGGAAGCACCGTCAGCACCGATGACGGCCCGCGGGCCGGGACCACCTACGAGAAGGTCAGCGAGCTCAAGCCGGTGTTCCGGCCCAACGGCACGGTGACGGCGGGGAACGCGTGCCCGTTGAACGACGGCGCGGCCGCCCTGATCATCACCAGCGACACCAAGGCCAAGGAGCTCGGACTGACGCCGCTGGCACGCATCGTGTCCACCGGGGTCAGCGGCCTGTCGCCGGAGATCATGGGCCTGGGCCCGATCGAGGCCTGCACGAAGGCGCTGCACCGCGCCGGCATGTCGATCGGCGACATCGACCTGTACGAGATCAATGAGGCGTTCGCGGTCCAGGTGCTGGCCTCGGCGCGCGAGCTGGGCATGGACGAGGACAAGCTGAACGTGTCCGGCGGGGCGATCGCGCTGGGCCACCCGTTCGGCATGACCGGCGCCCGGATCGCCACCACGCTGCTCAACAACCTGCAGACCCACGACAAGACG
>NZ_JBMIOP010000008.1:0-13851 GCF_049197365.1 Mycobacterium sp. THU-M104 | reverse complement strand
ACCAGCGGCGCGTCGTCGGCCAGGTTGGTGATGACCGCCGCGACGTGGGGAGCACCTGCCATGTCCAGAAAGGTTGATCCCCCTTTGAAGTCGACGAGCAGCAGGTTGAGCACGGCCGGTGAGTGCAGCGCCATCATTCCCAGTGCGACGGTGCGCAGCAGTTCGGACTTTCCCGAACCGGTGGCCCCCACACACAGACCGTGCGGTCCGACCCCGCCCTCGGCGGGCTCCTTGATGTCGAGCCGCAGCGGCGCGCCGTCGGCCCCGGCACCGATGGGCACGCACAGCCGCTCATGCTCGCCGGCACTGCGCCACAGCAGGGTCGGGTCGAAGTCGGCGATGTCAACGATCCCGGCCAGCCCCAGCCACCCGGAGTCCCCGAACCGACCGTCGGCACCGATCCGGTAGGCGGCGAGCCGGCGCGCACAGGTCAGCGCACCCAAGGGGTCGAGTCGGTCGGGGCGCGCGACGGTCTGCGTGTCGCCGTCCCCAGTGATCGTCACCGGCGTCCCGTCGCGCGCACCGCCGACCGCGAGGGTGATGACACCGGGCATCGCGGCGACGTCGTCGTCGACGTCGGCGATCACCACCGCCTGCCGCGAGCCCCGCACCGAGCCCAGCGCCTCCAGCGCCTCGGAAACACTGGAATACACCATGCGGGCGGGCCCCAGGGCGTCGGTGCTGGCGGGATGTCGGTTGTGGGGTAACCATTTCAGCCAATCCCAGTGGACGCGGACGTGGTCGCCGACCGCGCCGGCGATCAGCAGCCGATCCGGGGCATGCAGCACTGCCAGCTGACAGACGATGGCGCGCAGCAGACCGCGCACCGCCGCCGGGTCACCGCGGAGGGTCAGCCTTTCCCCGGGTAGCAGTCCGATCGCGATCGGCACATCGGCGACCGCAGCGTGGGTGTCGACGAACCGCCGCATCGCCGCGGTGGTCACCGGGTCTGCTGCCCTCCCGGACGGTGCCTCCGGGGCCACCAGCCGGGCGGCGAGGGGCCGGATACCGACTCCGACCCGGACCAGGCAGAAATCGGCGTCGGCGACCCGCCGCTCCCACATCCTCGGACCGCCGATCAGCGTCCACAACGTGTCCGGGTCCGGATGGAGCCAAAGCTGCGCCACCCGTTGTGCCGCAGCTTTTTCGGTGACCGCCAGGCGCAGAGTGGCCAGGTGTTCGAGGTAGCCGGTCCGGTCGGCGTCGATGTCGCCGCGGCGCCCCCGACCCGCGATCACCGTCGTCAGGGCGGAGAGCAGCATCATCGCCGGAAATGCCAGGAAGACCGGGTTGCGGCCCGCGCCCGGCCCCTGCAGCGACGACACCGCCATGGCTCCCGTGGCCGCCACCGACGTGACAAGCGGGAGCAGCCGCAGCAGCGCTCCCGACGACGCGCGGGCCGGCAGGCCGGGCGGGGCATCGACGACGATGTCGTCCTCCGCGACCGCCGGGGGAAGTCGCCGCGCCGTGGGCACAAAGTCGTCCGTCATCGCGATCCTCCCACGGTCGGGAACGCTAGGCAGCGCCCAAGCGGGCGGCAAGTCACCTGTGGACAGCCGAACGCGAGGAAATACGAAACCGGTTAATGTGCCTGTGATTCGAGCGAAGGGGTCGTGATGCCTGCATCTGACGAATGGTGCCGGGTATGCGTTCACGCCGGAGCCCGAGCCGCGGACCTGACGCTGCCCGCCCGCGTGCCCGTGGCAGCCCTGATCCCGTCGATCGTCGACATCCTGCATGGTCCCGCCGGCGCTGCGGCGGCGACGAGCTACCTGCTCTCACCGGTAGGCCGGACCGCGCTGCCCGGTCCGACCACACTGGCGCAGAACGGCATCCGCGACGGAACCGTTCTCGTTCTCGGCCAGCGCGCGCCGGCGGCGCCCGTGACGCGCCACGACGACCTCGCCGAGGCCGTCTCGGCGGCGCTCGGCCCGGAGGGCCGGCTTGACGGCCGCCATGCGGCCCGTACCGCGGGTGCGATCTCGGCGGCCGGCCTGGCCGGCATCGGCGCGCTTGCTCTGGTTCAGAACACGTTCAGCGGCAACGGGTCGGCCGGCCACACCGGTACCACCGCCGTGGCGGCCGCGGCAGGCGTCGTCGCCGTGCTGGCCGGAGCGCTCGCGCGGCGGGTGTATCGGGACCCCGCCGCTGCGCTCGCGCTGGGTGTGACCGGCACGGTCTTCGCCGCGATCGCCGGCTTCCTGGCCGTTCCCGGCGACCCGGGCCTGCCGGGCGTGTTGCTGGCCGCGTCGACGGCCGGGGTCACTTCGGTGCTGTCGATGCGCGCATCGGCTTGTGGCGCTGTGACATTCATCGCGATGGCGGGTGCGGCGACGGTCATGGGCGCCGCCGCGTTCGTGGGCGTGCTGACCGCGGCCCCGCCGGCCGCCGTCGGCGCGGTGACCGCGCTGGCATCCCTCGGCCTGCTCGACGCGTCGGGGCGGATGTCCCTCCTGCTGGCGGGCTTGTCACCGCGCCTGGATGCCGTGGTGCCCGAGAGCGACGGCGTGGGTGCCGCGGCAGTGCGCGCCGACCGCTGGTTGACCGGCCTGGTCGGCGCGTTCTCCTCCTCGGCCGCCGTCGGCGCCGTGGTCACCGTGCTGGCCGGCGGGCCGAATCTGGCCCGCTTGGTCTTCGCCACCGTGGCCGGCGCGCTGCTGTTGTCGAGGGTCCACACGGCGGCCGGCGGCAGGGCTTTGCCACTGGCCACCGCTGGATTTGTCACGCTCACAACAGTTGTCGGAAAAGTGGCGATCAGCGCTACCGGGCAGAGACCGTGGATCGCCGCGGCGGCGGTCCTGTTGGCCGCCGCGGCGGCGTTGTCCCTGCGCTTTGCCGCCCCGGAGCTGTCGCTGTCGCCCCCGCTGCGCCGCGGCCTCGGGATGCTGGAACGTCTTGCGGTGGTTGCCATGGCGCCAATGGGGTGCTGGATCTGCGGCGTCTACGGCGCCGTTCGCGGAATTCACGTCCCGTGACGGCGTCCCGCGCCGGGCGGCTGCTGGCGGTGTCGGCCCTGGTGGCGCTGTGGCAATTCGGAATGCCGGGCGCCCATGCGGTTTCACCGCCGCAAGTGGACGACAAGTGGCTGCCGGCGCCGGCCCGGCCGGCTCCGCCACGGCCGACCGTGCAGCACGACGTGTGCGCGGTGCTCACGACCGGTCCCGCCCCGGACACCGACCCCCTCGCCGACCTCGACCTGCCCAGGGTCTGGCAGCTCACCCGCGGGGCCGGGCAACGCGTCGCGGTGATCGACACCGGCGTCTCCGGGCACCCCCGGCTGCGTGCCGTGGTGCCCGGAGGCGACTACGTGTCAACCGGTGACGGAGCCGCGGACTGCGACGCCCACGGCACCCTGGTGGCCGCGATGATCGCGGCCGCGACGGATGCCACGGGCACGGGCGGAATCGCACCCGAGGCCACGGTGATCAGCATCCGCCAGTCCAGCGCGAAGTTCGCACCGGTCTCCGAGCGGTCCCGCTCCGGCGTCGGGGACGTCGACACGCTGGCCAAAGCCGTGCGGACGGCGGCCGATCTCGGCGCATCGGTCATCAACATCTCCTCGGTCGCCTGTGTTCCGGCCTCCGCGACGCTCGACGACCGGGCGCTGGGCGCCGCGCTGGCCTATGCGGTCGACGTGAAGAACGCCGTCGTCGTGGCCGCGGCGGGCAACACCGGCGGGGGTGCGCAATGCCCCGCCCAACGTCCGGATGCCACCTGGGACGACGTCACGGTCGCGGTCAGTCCCGCCTGGTACGACGACTATGTTCTGACGGTCGGATCGGTGAACTCCGAAGGGGCGCCCTCGCCGTTCACCTTGGCCGGCCCCTGGGTGGACGTCGCGGCGACGGGCGAGCGGGTCAACCCGCTCGGATGCGAAGTGTCGGGCACCAGCTTCGCCGCACCGGTCGTCAGCGGGGTCGCGGCACTGATCCGGGCCCGGTTCCCGGCGCTGACCGCGCGGCAGGTGATGCGGCGCATCGAGTCGACCGCGCATCACCCGGCCGCCGGCCGCGATCCGCTCGTCGGCCACGGGACAGTCGATGCCCTGGCCGCCGTCAGCACCGATTCCGGCGTGCCCGACCGCGTGGCCAGACCGGCACCATCGCCGATACCGGCACCCGCCCCGGGGCCCTCACCGAAGCGGGACGGTCACGGCATCGCGCTGGGCGGCGCGGCGGTCTGCCTGACCGCGCTGGCCGCCGCCGTGGCCGCCCAGGCCGCCCGCACCAGGGCCCGGACCGAGCCCGACGGACCCGCCGATGGCGTCGCGGGCGACTGATGCGCCTGCTCGGCTGAGTTCCGGTCCCGACGGCAGCGCCGCCAGCATCGGCCATGGCGCCGGAACCGGCGCCGCCAGACCGAGGTCGTGCTCGGCGTCGTCGCCGCGGACGGCGAAGCGCACCCCAGTGTCGGTGACCAGGTACCGGTCGGTGTCCCGGGGGCCCCGCACGTAGGCGCTGCGGCCGGTCGGCAGATAGACCGCGTCGAGCGCAGGACCGCTCCCGTCGGCCTGCGCCAGCGTCACCGGCAGCTGCCCGGGCGGCAGCGGAAGGCGTTGCCCCGTCACGATCCCCACGTACCCCGCCGGCGCCTCGGGCTCCTGGACGACGCACACGGTGCCGCCGGCGTCGGCCGGATCGGGCGCCCGGTCGGGAAAGCCTCCCACGGGCAGCGTGGTCACGATCGGAGCGGCACGGATCACGTCGGGCGCCACCGTACGGACGTCGGTGGTCCCGTGCGAGTCGTCGAGACGCAGCAGATCCGCGGCCACCCGGCCGATGCGCTGCACCCCGGCCGGCAACACCACGTAATATTCCTCGCTGCCGCCGCGCGTGATGCGCAGCACACCGCCGACCGGAAAACCAGGGACGCCCGCCGACTCGCTGCCCGCTCCGCCGATTCGCGGCACCGTGATCGACGGTGACTCGGGGACGGCGTTCAGCAACCACGGGGAGACGGCCCGCGGCCTGCGCCCTTCCAATCTGAGCGCCCGGACGACGGCGGCGTCGGAGACATCCACCACGGCCCGGCGGCCCTCGTAGAGCAGATAGGCGGGCAAGCCCGGGCCGGGGGTGGCAAGGATGGCCCGCCCGACCGGCAGGCGACCGTCCGCCCAGGCGTCGGCCCGCCCGACGACGACCGTCGTGGTCGGGCTGCCGGACTCTCGGCTGTCACAGACCGCCCACCCGGACTCCTGCGCGGACAGTGCCGCTCCGATCAGCGCCGGTGCGCCAGGAATCCCAAGCAGCGGACCGCGTTTGGTGCGACGCAGATCCGACTCGGACACCAGCTGCGGGCGGGCTTGTGCGCCGGCGATCAGCCGCGCAGAAGCCACGTTGAGCACGGGGTGCCAGATCTCGCCCATGCGGACGTACAGAGCGCCGGATTCCCGGGCTATCACGATCCGCGCCCGGTCGAAGTCCGCCTGCGGCCGCAGGGCGGCCACCAGGGCGCAGCCGAACACGGTGACCGCCGCCAGGGCCCAGCCGAGGGTCAGCGGCGCCGCCCGCGCCGGCACCGACCGGCCGCCGTGCAGGGCACGTTCGACGCGACGCAGCAAAAACCGATAGCCGCTGGCCCGCAGCGCCGTCGTCGACCGGTCCGACACCCCGTCCCCACCCTTCTCCGCGTCTCCCCACGATCCGCCCCCCATGCGCCGGACTTCACGGTAATCCCGTCCGCCGGTGTCCGCGCACAGTCCATCCACAGCTGCGACGGGTGCCTGCTGGCCTGGTGGCGGCTAAAATCGACGCATGATTCCGCACCGCACACGGGGCCCGTTGGCGGGCGCCGCGCGGTCGGGGGGCGCTGGGCCCGCCTGGGAGCCGCAGCTCTGACCGGTGCCGCAGGTCTGGCTACCGCTGCCGTCGCCGTGCCGGTCGCCTCGGCCGGCAGTTGCCCCGACGCGCAGGTCATCTTCGCCCGCGGAACCAACGAGCCGCCCGGTATCGGCCGGGTCGGCGAAGCCTTCGTCGACTCGCTGCGCCAGCAGACCGGCGGCCTCGACATCGGTACGTATGCGGTGAACTACAACGCCAGCAAGTTGCAGATCCACACCGGAGACGGCGCCAACGACGTGATCTCGCACGTCAAGTCGACGGCGTCGTCCTGCCCGGGCACCAGGCTGGTGCTGGGTGGCTACTCGCAGGGCGCCGACGTCATCGACATCGTGGGCGGGGTCCCCCTCGGCGGCATCAGCTGGGGCAGTTCGCTGCCCCCCGAGTACGCCAAGAACATCGCCGCGGTCGCCGTGTTCGGCGACGTGGCCGACCGGTCCGGACGATCGCTGGGCGCCCAGAGTGCGCTGTTCGGTTCCAAGGTGATCGACCTGTGCAACCCCGCCGACCCGATCTGCCATGCGGGCCCCGGCAACGAGTGGACCGGGCACACCGAGGGCTATGTCCCCGTGTACACCACCCAGGCCGCGGCTTTCGTGGCGTCCAAGCTGCTGGTGGGGACCGGCCGGCAGGTGCCCGGGTTCGGGCCGCAGGTGCCGGCCTTCGGCCCCTCCCCGCAGGCGCCCGGGCCGCAGACACCGGCAGGCCCGGTACCACCGGGGCCCGGCCCCTCGATAACGGGCAACATGTCCTCGCCGACCCTGTCATCTCCGCTGTCGCCCGCGACCGACCTGGTTTCCGTCGCCTACTGACGCGGCGCCGATAACGATTGCGGAACCGTCGGCGGTCGCCGGCTGAGCCGACCGGTCGCGTCGCTACCATCGGCCCATGCGGCTCTGCGCGGGTGACCCTTTGCCCCACCACAGTCCGGGCGCCAGGCCCAGTGTGGGCGGCAGGCTGGCGAGCCTGCTGGGCGCCGCTTCGTTCGGCGCGGCTGCCGGTCTGATCGCGCCGTGGGTGGCGCCCGGGCCGACGGCGGCGGCGCCCTGCCCGGGCGCCGAAGTGGTCTTCGCGCGGGGCCGAGAGGAGCCACCCGGTCCCGGCTACGTGGGAAACGCGTTCGTCAACGCGTTGCGGCCCAAGCTGCCGACAATGACGATCGCGTCCTACGGGGTGAATTACCCCGCCGACATCAGCCCCGCCACGGGCGCCGACGACATGAGTGCGCACGTCCAATCCATGGCCCACAGCTGCCCCGAGACGCGCATGGTGCTCGGCGGCTACTCACTGGGCGCCGCAGCCGCCGACCTCGTGATCGCGGTGCCCAAACCGGCGTTCGGCTTCACCAATCCCCTGCCACCGGCGATGGCCGACCACATCGCGGCCGTCGCGTTGTTCGGCAACGGCACCCGACGGATCGTCGGACCCCTGAGCAACGTCAGCCCCGCGTTCGCCGGCAAGACCATCGACCAGTGCGCGACCGGGGACCCCATCTGCTCGAACGGCACCAACTGGCCGTCCCATTTCCAGCCGGCCTACATCGATTCCGGCCTGGTGGATCAGGCCGCCGGCTTCGCCGCCGGCAAGCTGTGAACTCCAGCGCAGGCCGGCTCAGCCGGGTGTGCGCATGTCGCGGGTGACCGAATTCCGCTCGGCCAGTTGGCCCTCGGGTGGATAGTCGACGCCGATCAGCGTCAGCCCGCGCGCCGGCGCGGCCGCGAAATCGCTGGAGCGGACGGTGGCGGCGAGCAGCTCGCGGCACCAGCAAGCCGGGCGGCGGTGTTCGCCGACGGCCAGCAGCGCCCCGACCAGGGACCGCACCATCGACCAGCAGAACGCGTCCGCGGTGACGTCTGCGGTGATCACATCACCCTCGCGGGACCACTCGAACCGCTGCAGGTCCCTGATGGTGGTGGCGTTGGCCCGGTGCCGGCAGAAAGCGGCGAAGTCGTGCAGTCCCAACAGGTCTCGTGACGCGGTGGTCATCGCCTCGAGGTCCAGCAGGCGCGGCCAGGCCGTCACGTAGCGGGCCTGCTGCGGCTGGACCCCGTAGGGCGCCGTGGACAACCGGTAGCGGTAGTGCCGACGCAGCGCCGAAAACCGGGCGTCGAAACCCGATGGTGCGCGGCTGATCTCGAGCACGCGCACATCGGCGGGCAGGAACCGGCCGAGCCGTCGTAGCAACGGCAGGAACTCCGGCTCGCCGGCCCGCCGCGAACGCGACTCGGCGTTGGGGAGCGTAGCGGCGGGCAGATCAGCGTGGGCCACCTGCCCGCTTGCGTGGACGCCGGCGTCGGTGCGGCCGGCGCCGCGCAGCCGCACCGGCGTGCGGAAGACGGTCGTCAGCGCCTCGTCGAGGACACCGGCGACGGTGCGTTGCCCCACCTGTGCTGCCCAGCCCGCGAATTCGGTTCCGTCATAGGCGATGTCGAGCCGCAGCCGGACGTCGTCGCTAACTGTCGGCGGCCTCATCGGACTCGTCGGCGGCTTCGGGCGCGGACACCGAGACGTCCTCGGCAGTCGGGCCGACAGCCCCCTCCGGATCGACGGCCGCCCGCGGAGCCGCCGCGGCCGCCACCGGAGCCTCCTGAGCCTTCGAGGCCTTCACCCGCCGCGCCCGGTCGGCTTCGGACGTCACCGTCTTCTCCCGCACGAGCTCGATCACGGCCATCGGCGCGTTGTCGCCCTTGCGCGCCTCGACCTTGATGATGCGGGTGTAGCCGCCGTCGCGGTCGGCGAAGAACGGACCGATCTCCTCGAACAGGGCGTGCACGACGTTCTTGTCGCGGATCTTCTTCAGAACCTCTCGACGGTTGTGCAGCGTGCCCTTTTTGGCGTGCGTGATCAGCTTCTCCGCGTAGGGCCGCAGGGCACGCGCCTTCGGCTCGGTCGTCTTGATCCGGCCGTGCTCGAACAGCGACGTGGCCAGGTTGGCCAGGAGGGCCTTCTGGTGCGACGACGACCCGCCGAGGCGCGGACCCTTGGTGGGCTTGGGCATTGCTGACGCTCCTGTCTAGATGAATCTCAGTGCAGTTGTCCGGCTCCTCAGCGGGTCCGCATCGTCACCGGAGGGACCTAAAGCTGTTCGGTTTCGGCGTAGTCCTGGTCGTCGTAGGCGCCCTCGCTGGACCAGGTGCCGGTGGCCGCGTCGTAACCCGCAACCTCGGACGGGTCGAAGCTGGCCGGGCTGTCCTTGAGCGACAGACCCAGCTGGTGCAGCTTGATCTTGACCTCGTCGATGGACTTCTGACCGAAGTTGCGGATGTCGAGCAGGTCCGACTCGGTGCGGCTGACCAGCTCGCCGACTGTGTGCACACCCTCGCGCTTGAGGCAGTTGTAGGACCGCACGGTGAGGTCCAGGTCGTCGATCGGCAGCGCGAACGACGCGATGTGATCGGCCTCGGCGGGCGACGGCCCGATCTCGATGCCCTCGGCCTCGACGTTGAGTTCGCGTGCCAGGCCGAACAATTCGACCAGCGTCTTACCCGCCGACGCCAGGGCGTCGCGGGGGCTGATCGAACTCTTGGTCTCCACGTCGAGGATCAGCTTGTCGAAGTCGGTACGCTGCTCGACGCGCGTGGCGTCCACCTTGTAGGTCACCTTGAGGACCGGCGAGTAGATGGAATCCACCGGGATGCGGCCGATCTCGGCGCCGGAGACTCGGTTCTGCACCGCCGGGACATAGCCGCGGCCACGCTCGACGACGAGTTCGACCTCGAGCTTGCCCTTGTCATTGAGCGTGGCGATGCGCATCTCGGGGTTGTGCACGATGACCCCGGCGGGCGGCACGATGTCTCCCGCGGTGACCTCACCCGGGCCCTGCTTGCGCAGGTACATCGTGACCGGCTCGTCCTCCTCGGAGGACACGACCAGGCTCTTGAGGTTCAGGATGATCTCGGTGACATCTTCCTTGACACCGGGCACGGTGGTGAATTCGTGCAGCACACCGTCGATGCGAAGGCTGGTCACGGCTGCGCCGGGGATCGACGACAGCAGCGTACGGCGCAGAGAATTGCCCAGGGTGTAACCGAATCCTGGCTCCAGCGGTTCGATGACGAACTGGGACCGGTCGTCGGCGACGACTTCCTCGGACAGGGTGGGTCGCTGGGAGATCAGCATGGTGTTTCTTCTTCTCCTTCTCGGCACCCGCTATTTGATGCCGCTCAGGTGGTCCGTCGCCGCGGTCGCGGCTCCGGGGGTCCGCACCCGTGGGTGCGGGATGTCCTTACTTCGAGTAGTACTCGACGATCAGCTGCTCGGTCAGGGGCACTTCGATCTGCGCCCGCTCCGGCAGCTGGTGGATCAGGATCCGCTGGCGCTCCCCCACCACCTGCAGCCAGCTCGGGATCGGGCGGTCACCCGCGGTCTCCCGCGCGATCTGGAACGGCACCGTGTTCAGCGAGGAGTCCCGCACATCGATGATGTCGTACTGCGAGACCCGGTAGCTGGGAACGTCGACGTGCACGCCGTTGACGCTGAAGTGGCCGTGCGTGACCAGCTGGCGTGACATCCGCCGCGTACGGGCCAGGCCGGCGCGGTAGACGACGTTGTCCAGCCGGCTCTCCAGGATCCGCAGCAGCTCCTCACCGGTTTTGCCGGGCTGCCGCACGGCCTCCTCGTAATAGCGGCGGAACTGCTTTTCCATCACGCCGTAGGTGAAGCGGGCCTTCTGTTTCTCCTGCAGCTGCAGCAGGTATTCGCTTTCCTTGATCCGCGCGCGGCCGTGCTGGCCGGGCGGGTAGGGACGCTTCTCGAACGCCTGGTCGCCACCGACAAGGTCGGTGCGCAGCCGGCGCGATTTGCGGGTCATGGGTCCGGTGTAACGAGCCATCTACTTTTCTCTCCTAAACCCGACGGCGCTTCGGCGGACGGCAGCCGTTATGCGGCTGGGGGGTGACGTCGGAGATCGCGCCGACCTCCAGACCGGCGGCCTGCAGTGACCGGATCGCCGTCTCCCGGCCCGAACCTGGGCCCTTGACAAAGACGTCGACTTTGCGCACGCCGTGCTCCTGAGCCTTGCGCGCCGCGTTCTCGGCGGCAAGCTGGGCGGCGAACGGGGTCGATTTCCGGGACCCCTTGAAGCCGACGTGGCCAGACGACGCCCAGGCGATGACGTTGCCCTGCGGGTCGGTGATCGTCACGATGGTGTTGTTGAAGGTGCTCTTGATGTGAGCCGCACCATGCGGGATGTTCTTCTTTTCCCGACGGCGGATCTTCTGCCCCTTCTTGGCGGAGCTTGCCTGCGCTTTTTTTGCTGGTGGCATCGGGTTCTACCTGGCCTTCTTTTTGCCTGCGATGGTGCGTTTGGGGCCCTTCCGGGTTCGCGCGT
This sequence comes from Mycobacterium sp. THU-M104, assembly GCF_049197365.1. Taxonomy (NCBI): domain Bacteria; kingdom Bacillati; phylum Actinomycetota; class Actinomycetes; order Mycobacteriales; family Mycobacteriaceae; genus Mycobacterium; species Mycobacterium sp. THU-M104. The sequence continues at coordinate 2,685 of NZ_JBMIOP010000008.1, read as the reverse complement.
TGGTCTTCGTCCGCTGGCCGCGCACCGGCAGGCCGCGGCGGTGCCGCAGGCCCTGGTAGCAGCCGATCTCGATTTTGCGGCGGATGTCGGCCTGAACCTCGCGGCGCAGGTCACCCTCCACCTTCAGGTTGGCTTCGATGTAGTCACGCAGGTGGGTCAGCTGGTCGTCGGTCAGGTCCCGCGTGCGCAGGTCCTTGTCGATGCCGGTGGCCGCCAGAATCTCGTTCGAGCGGGTCCGGCCGACGCCGTAGATGTAGGTCAGGGCGATCTCCATGCGCTTGTCGCGCGGCAGATCGACGCCGACTAGTCGAGCCATAGGTGGCGTTTCCTCTTTTTCTAGGCGGAGGTCTGGTCCCAGCCCGTTCCCGCCCCCGACAGTTCGGGGTGGGGCCCGGCCTCCGTCCGGGCGTGGATGAGCGGTTCATCACGACATCGATGCCAGCCGCTCACTGGTGCTGGGGAGTCTGCATTCAGTTGTCGGGTACGTCAGGAGCCGGAGGGATCAGCCCTGACGCTGCTTGTGGCGAGGATCGGAGCAGATCACCATGACCCGCCCATGCCGGCGGATCACCCTGCACTTGTCACAGATGGGCTTTACGCTCGGGTTCACCTTCACGGCCGGTCGATCCTGTTCTGTCGTTGCTGGGTTTCGTGTTGCTGGGGTTCGGGCTTCGTCACTTGTACCGGTACACGATGCGGCCCCGGGACAGGTCGTAGGGCGACAACTCCACCACGACCCGATCCTCGGGCAGGATGCGGATGTAGTGCTGACGCATCTTGCCGCTGATGTGGGCGAGCACCTTGTGGCCGTTCTCCAGCTCAATGCGGAACATCGCATTGGGCAGGGGCTCGACCACGCGGCCCTCGACCTCTATGGCACCGTCCTTCTTGGCCATGACTTTTCAGAAATCCTCGTCTTTATCGTCTTCAGGCGTCGTTCTCGGTCCACCCGCATCGGCGCAGCGTCACCCGGTCTTCACACGTGAGCCGGTGACAGGAAATTCCTAGGGCAGGGCACGCAGAAAGCCGGCGCGAATGTCGCACCGCTGGTCCACGATACCCGCTCATCGAGCCCGCGCCAAAATCCAGCCGGGGATTGCGAACAGGGCCCATCGCCCACGAGCGCGACCTGGTTGGCAATGCGGTGTTCTTGGCCCCGGAGCGCAAGGTGGTGCTGACCACCGACGCCGAGGAGGCCCGCGCGGTCGGCCGCCGGACCGTGGAGCACTACCTGGGCCTGAGCAACTACGTGAACAACTGGCTGCGGATGGGGTTCACCGAGGCCGACGTGAGCAAGCCCGGCAGCGACGGGCTGATCGACGCTGTGGTGGCCTACGGCACCCCCGGGACGGTCGCGCACCGCCTGGGCGAACACCTGCAGGCTGACGCCGATCACGTGGCGATCCAAGTGCTGGGTGGGTGGAACGAAGAGACCCTGCTGCCGGCCCTGAGCGAATTGGCCGGACCGCTGGGGCCGACTCCCCTCGGCTGAGCCGTCCACTCGGCTAGGGTCTTAGGCCATGCGGCTACTGGTCACCGGCGGCGCCGGCTTCATCGGCGCCAATTTCGTGCACAGCACCGTGCGCGAACACCCCGAAGATTCCGTGACGGTGCTCGACGCCCTGACCTACGCCGGCCGGCGCGAGTCGCTGGCCGGCGTCGAGGACTCGATCAGGTTCGTCGAAGGCGACGTCAACGACGCCGAGCTGGTCAGCCGGCTGGTCGCCGAGTCCGACGCGGTGGTCCATTTCGCCGCCGAGACCCACGTCGACAACTCACTGGAAGACCCGACCACGTCGCTGCGGAGCAACGTGGTCGGAACCTACGCCCTCCTCGAGGCGGTGCGGCGGCACGGAGTGCGATTGCACCACATCTCCACCGACGAGGTCTACGGCGACCTGAAGCTCGGCGACCCGCAGCGGTTCACCGAGTCCACGCCGTACAACCCGTCGAGCCCCTACTCCGCGACCAAGGCCGCCAGCGACCTGCTGGTCCGGGCCTGGGTGCGGTCCTACGGGGTGCACGCGACGATCTCCAACTGCTCCAACAACTACGGGCCGTATCAGCACGTGGAGAAGTTCATCCCGCGCCAGATCACCAACGTGCTGACCGGGCGCCGCCCGAAGCTGTACGGCGCGGGCGCCAACGTCCGCGACTGGATCCACGTCGAGGACCACAACAGCGCGGTGCGGCGGATTCTGGAGAAGGGCGACAACGGCCGCACCTACCTGATCGCCGCCGAGGGCGAGCGCGACAACCTGACGGTCATGCGCATGATCCTGCAGATGATGGGACGCGACCCCGACGACTTCGACCACGTCACCGACCGGGCCGGCCACGACCTGCGGTACGCCATCGACCCGTCGTCGTTGTACAACGAATTAGGTTGGGCGCCAAAGCATGCCAACTTCGAGGCGGGCCTGCGAGCCACCATCGACTGGTATCGCGACAACGAATCGTGGTGGCGGCCGCTCAAGGACGGCGCCGAAGCCCGCTACGAGGAGCGTGGTCAGTGAAGGTTCGCGAACTCGACATACCCGGCGCCTGGGAGATCACCCCGACCATCCACGGCGACTCCCGCGGAATGTTCTTCGAATGGCTCAAAAACAGCGAGTTCACCGCGTTCGCCGGGCACCGGTTGGACGTCCGGCAGGCCAACTGTTCGGTCTCGTCGGCCGGCGTGCT
>NZ_JBMIOP010000004.1:0-4691 GCF_049197365.1 Mycobacterium sp. THU-M104 | reverse complement strand
GACCTGCGCTCGAAGACCCTGGACGTGCCCGCGCTCGCGGTCGACGCCGCCCTGCGGCTCCTGGCCTGAGCGGCCGGCGCGCCCGAACGGCCGGCGGGCAGCAGCAGCGGCATGCAGGCCGCCGACCTCGTCGTGTCGCTCGCCGGCTGCGGCGCCGGTTGCCCGAGGTCGCGGTCGACGGCGACCTGACGCCGTCCCAGACGGCAGTGCTCATCCGGCTGTGGAAGGAGGGGCCATCGTCGGCCGGCGTGTTGGCCGGCGCCAGGTCATCTCACTGACCGAGGACGGCCGCGAGCGCGCCGCCAGCAACCGCCAGGCCCGGGAGGAATGGCTCGCGCGCACCATGCAGGAGCACTACACCGAACGCGAACGCCGCGTCATCGCCGACGCACTGTCGCTGCTGGAGCGCTTGACCGAATCATGAAAGGGGCTTAGCGGCAAAAGAACTGGGAGTGCATTTCATGCGGCACAACGGCTGGCGAGGTGTCACTCGTGCTCGCCGCCCGCCGCGCACCACCGAGCGTGACCCGGCTGCGAGCCGGGCGCCGGACCTGGTGGGCCGGCGGCGGCGCGTTAGCGCGCCCAATTTGCCCGACGTAGCTGACTTCACCTACGTCGGGCTGGACACCGGTGGGTTCGGCTACACCGCGGTCGTCGTCGAGCGCGCGCTGCGCCACGCGGCGGTCTTCCGGGCCCGTCAAGGCCATCCGTTCAACGACGCCATTCATCATAGCGACCACGGATGACGTTACACTGCAATACATTACGGCGAGATGCTGATGTTGGAGGGACTGATCCCCTCGATCGGGACCGTCGGTGACGCACTGGACAACGCGCTGTGCGAAACCACGATCGGGCTCTACAAAACCGAGTGCGTGCGCCCTGGCTCCCCGTTTCGCGTCGGCCCGATCCGAACCCTCGCCGACCTGGAGAACATGACCTCGGCGTGAGTTAGCTGGTACAACGAGCGCAGGCTCATGCACCGACTGGGCCGCATCCCACCGGCCGAAGCCGAGGCCGAGGCCGAGTACTACGCTCGACTCCAGGCCGGAGAGCACACCGGCCACACGTAACGAGATGCGCATGAAACCGGGGATGCTTCACGCAACTCCGGGCCGTCCGCCGCGATGCGAGTCAGAACGGCGGCGGGTCGTCGTAGTATGCGGGAGGCGCGGGCCCGAAATAGTCGTGGCTGACGGATTTTCCGGCCACGCTGGCCTCGCGGTTTTTTCGGCGTTCGGCCGCCACGCGGTAGGCGCGATCTTGGGCGCGGGTGCGCCGCCGTTTGGGCATCATCGCGGTACGCGGGGCGCAGTAGTCCTGTGCCGGGATGTCGATTTCGGGGGCCGGGCAGCCCCCGACCGCGCGGGCCAAACTCGGGAACAGCAGCGCGCTGCCCGGGGTGGTTACATAGGTGTGCCCGGAGGGGGAGGTCAGGATCAGGGTGCCGTCGGGCAGCTGCTTTTCGGTCCAACCGAGAAACGTTTTGACCAAATGATGGGTTTTGCAGTAGCACTTGAGGTTTGCCGCATGGGTGGGCCCACCCTGGGCGTAAGGGATGGTGTGGTCAAGCTCGCAGTCAAAGGACGGACGCTCACAGCCGGGCCAGCGACACGTCAGATCCCGGCAGCGTACGAAATCGGCCAACGCCTTCGACGGCACATACCCCGGCTCGGGGGCGGCGTCCCCGGGATGAACCAGCGGCACAAGTTTGGCCGTCGCCGCCAGTTCGGCCACCAGGTCGGGGCTGATCAACCCGTCGGCGCACACCTGCGAACCGGGAGCGCCGTCACCGTGCAGAGTGGGCTGTTCGGCCAGCACATGGACAACCACCGGCGGCGCCCCGGCCCGGCCCCGGGCCGGGCAATCAGCACGCCCGCAGCGACACCCCAGCCGATCCGCCCCGCCGGCCAACGCCCCCAACGCATCCGCGCGCCGCTCGGCACGCGAGCGCGGATCCTCAGCACACACCGTCCCCGCCAGCTTGTCCAGCCGTTGATCGAGGGCGTGGGCATCCGGGGTCAGCACGTAGCCGCGCAACTGCGAGAGCCCACCGACCCCCTCGTCGAACTCCACCTCGCGCCCGGGCCGTTCCTCACGGCGACGCCGCACCGCATCGGCGTCGACCCGCGCCACGATCCTGTCGACGGCCCCGGCCACCCGGCTTCGGCTCATCGACGGCCAGCGCGCCACCGCCACCGCCAACTGCCCATCCACGGCCGCCAGGATGGCGGCGTCGGTGATCAGGTCGGTGCGGTAGACGATGGTGGCGAACAACCGGAAATCGATATCGCCGGCCGCAAAGACCGCCCCCACCTGCGGCAGCCGCTCGCGCATCGCCCGCGCATAGTGCACCCGGCTGGCGGCCAAACCCTGGCCGATCCGCAACGCCGCTCCCACCTCGGCAGCCACCGCCGCCATCGTGTCAATCGCCCAGTCCTCGGTCTCCTCACCCTGCGCCAGCCGATACCCAAACAACTCCCCGATGGCCACCAAACCCGCCGCGGCCGCCCTGTTCTCCGTCCGCGCGGAAGCGGTAATCCGATCGACCAACCCCGCCGGACCCGCCTGCTGTTCGAACATACAATCGAGTAAACCAGAGGGGTCTGACATTGCGATCGGGCCGCTCGGTTTTCTGCCACCCAACTCCGGCGGTCATCCCCCGACCGACACGCCCGCGCTTTCACCACGTAGCCGACGCGGGCGCCGCGGCCGGGAGGGCCCGAGCGCGGCGCCGAGCGCCGCGCGAGCAGCCCGGTCAGCAGCAAAGGCCGAAACCGGCCCCGTTGATCAGGACTTGCCCAGCAGGTGCCGGGTCCGGTCCGCCATCCTCGGAACACCATTGCGGCCGTTGATGTCCTGAGCGTACAGGCCGACCGCGTAGGCCACGCCTCCGCCGTTGATGCCCAGCGCGGTGCGGTCGATGTGCTCGAGGGTGTCGGTCTTCTCGTGATAGTTGGGGTCGAACGGCTCCTCGGCCGTGCCGCCCCACAACTTGGCCTGCTCCGCGGACTTCTTGTTCTCGGCCCCGGAGAACAACCCTCCCGCGGGGATACCGGCCAGCGTGAACGCGTCATAATCCGAGCGCCCGTCGAACGACGTGTCCTGCGCGGTCTTGCCGGCTTTGTCCAGGTAGGCGGCCAGTGTGCGTTCGATACCGGCTGAGCCCTCGGGCACCACCGGCCGGCCACGGGAATCGGCCGACAGCGACTGGTCCCCGTCGTAGGTGAAGTACCCCGGATTGGGCGACGCCAGCATGTCGAAGTTAAGGTACAGCGCAATATCCTTGATTGCCTTGACGTCCAGGGACTCGACGTAGTTGCGGGAGCCGATGAGCCCGAGTTCCTCGGCACCCCAGAATCCGAACCGCACCGCGTTGTGCACCGGCGGTGAATTGCCCAGCTGCAGCGCGGTTTCCAGAACGGCAGCCACCCCCGAACCGTTGTCGTTGATCCCGGGCCCGGCAGCCACGCTGTCCAGGTGCGCGCCCGCCATCACAACGTCGGTGGGCGATCCCGTCTTGGTCTGGGCGATCACGTTGCGGGCCTTGAATTTCTGACTTCCGGCGGCCAGCTTGATCGTGGTCGGCCCCGGCTGGGCTCGCAGTTGCACGCCAGTCGACTTGGTGACACTGACCACCGGGATCTTGACGTCGGTGTCCGCCCCGAGCGTGCCGCCCATCTGCTGCTCGTCGACGTTGTCGGAGACGATCATCGCGACGGCGCCGACCTGGGCGGCGGCACCCTCCTTCTGCGCGAAGGGGCACGTGCCCCGGTCGACGAGCACCACCGCCCCGCGCACCGGCAACCGGCCGTAGTCGGCGGCCTTGCACCCCGCTGCTTCTCCGGGCGGAACGGGCACCAGCGGGCCGCTGACACCGTCCGGCGATGTGCCGAGACTGAACTCCAGCGCGTGCGCCTCCACGCCGGTACCGCCGACCGTCACCACCGGCTTCTCGGCGTGGAAGAAGCGCGCCGAGAACTCGGGCGTCTGGACGTCGAAACCTTTGCCCCGCAACGTCTCGACGACGTAGTCGACGCTGGCCTCGTACCCGGGCGTACCGACGGCCCGGGTGCCGTTGTTGGCATTGGCGATGTCTTGCAGTTTCGACAGGTGCGCCATCATCGCGTCCGTCGTGACCTTGCGGTGCAGGGTCGTCGCGAAGTTCACCGCGTCGGCGTTTGCGGTCGCCTGCTCGTTATTGGTGGACCCGTGGAAGCAGCCGGCCAGCAGCACGGTGAGCACGACTGCGAACATCGCGGCCGGCGGCTTGGATGTGTTCACCATCGCTCCCCAGGTTAGACCTGGATCAGACATGCAGTGCGTACAACGGTGCGAACGGTATGTTGCGCACCGCCAACCAGGCTGTCACCAGGACCAGCGTCACCGCCGCCCGCAGATCGCCGTGCAGCAGGAAGTACCCCATACGCAGGCTGCCGCACCCGGGGCAGTCGACCCCGAGCTAAGCCTTGGCGGGGGACACCGGCAGCGCCGCGCTGGTGTCGGAAGCGTCGAAGGCGCCCGCCCTCGGCCCAATCGTTTCTCGGCACGGGTGTGGCGCGGGTGTGGCATAGTCGGGCGACAGCCCTACGCCCGAAGTTCAGGAGTTTCAGTTTGTCCCATTCCAGCTATGCGCTGCGGATCGCGTCGCTCACGGTGCTCGCGGGCAGCTTGGTCTGCACGGGTACCGC
>NZ_JBMIOP010000184.1:0-5393 GCF_049197365.1 Mycobacterium sp. THU-M104 | reverse complement strand
GGTGGATACGTTTGCCACCGCGGGGAACCTGTCGGTGGAGCTGGACGCCGAGACCACCCGCATGCTGCTCGGGGAGGTGCCGGCGGCGTTTCATGCCGGGATACACGAGATCCTGTTGATCGCCTTCGCCATGGCGGTTGCCGAGTTCGCGGGCACCGGTGGGCCGATCGGGATCGACGTGGAGGGGCATGGACGTCAGGAAGACCTCGCCGCAGACGTCGACCTGTCCCGCACCGTGGGGTGGTTCACCACGAAATACCCGGTGGCGCTGAGCGTTGACGGGCCGGTCGGCACGCTGGACTGGGCGCAGGTCAGCGCCGGTGAGGCGGCGCTCGGGGCGGTGGTCAAGGACGCCAAAGAGCAGCTACGGGCCATGCCCGACGGTCTGACTTACGGGGTGTTGCGCTATCTGAATTCCGCTGTCGACGTGGCCGGGTCCGATCCGCCGTTCGGGTTCAACTATCTGGGCCGCATGGGCGCAGCGGCCGACACCTCAGGTGACCTGTGGCGGCTCTGCCAGGACGGCGGATCCGTTGCCGGGGTGGCCGCGGCGATCCCCATGCCACTGATGCACACCGTAGAGCTCAACGCCGGCACCGTGGACACCGACACCGGCCCGCAGCTGCGAGCCGGCTGGACGTGGGCGCGCTCGGCACTGGACGAGGCGCAGGTCGGCCGGCTCAGCCGGTTGTGGTTCGAGGCCCTGGCCGGCATCTGTGCGCACGTGCACGGCGGCGGCGGCGGGTTGACGCCGTCGGACATCGTGCCCGCGCGCCTGAGTCAGCAGCAGATCGACGAACTCGGGCGGCGGTACCGCATTGCCGACGTGTTGCCGCTGACGCCGCTGCAGCAGGGTCTGCTGTTTCATGCGTACACCGCGGAGGGTGGCGATGACGTCTACGCGGTGCAGCTGGATGTGACGTTGAGCGGCCGGCTCGATCAGCACCGGCTGCGCGAGGCCGTGCACATGGTGATCAACCGGCATCCCAACCTCGCGGCCCGGTTCTGTTCGCACTACGACGAGCCGGTGCAGATCATCCCGTCCGACCCCGCCGTACCCTGGCGCCACGTCGTCGCCGACGGTGTCGACGTCGAGGCGCAGATCCAGCACGTGTGCGCCGCCGAACGTGCCGCGGTCTACGATATGGCCAATCAGCCGGCGTTTCGGGTGGCTTTGATCCGCACCGCGCCGGATCGGCACCGGTTCGTGCTGACCAATCACCACATCGTGCTGGACGGGTGGTCACTGCAGATCCTGCTGGGCGAGATTTTTGCCGGCTATTACGGCCAGTGGTTGCCCACGGCGGCCCCCTACCGCAGGTTTGTCACCTGGCTGTCCGGTCGGGATCGCGCCGCCGCCCGCGCGGTGTGGCGTGAGGTATTCGCCGGTTTCGACACGCCCACACTCGTCGACCCGGCGGACCGGTTCGGGCTGGGGCGGCGGGGCGTCGCCTCGTTCCGGGTGCCCGAACCGATCACCCGGGCCGTCGCCGAGCTGGCGCGGTCGCGCCACACCACGGTCAGCACGGTTCTGCAGGCCGCCTGGGCGCAGGTGCTGACCTGGCTGACCGGTCAGTGCGACGTCGCCTTCGGCGCCGTGGTCTCGGGGCGGCCCGCCGAGGTGGCCGACGCGGAGTCGATGGTGGGCCTACTGATCAACACGGTCCCGGTGCGGGTCAGCATCACCCCGAACAGCACCGCCGCCGACCTGCTCGATCAGCTGCAAAGCGCCCACAACCACACCTTCGATCACCAGCATCTCGGGCTCAGCGAGATTCACCGCGCCACCGGCCACGAACGGCTCTTCGACACCGTCTTCGTCTACGAGAACTATCCGACCGACGCCGCCGTGTTGTCGGGCAACGAAGGGCTGGCGGTCACCGCGGTCACCAACCGCGACTACTACCACTACCCGCTGACAGTGCAGGCTCTGCCGGGCAGCCAGGTGGAACTTCACGTCCAATACTTCGCGGAGATGTTCGACGTCGCCGACGTCGAAGCATTGATCGAGCGATTCGAGCAGGCCTTGGTGGCCATGACCGCCGATGCGACGCGGCCGTTGCTGTCGTGGGACGCGCGAGACGTGCGCATGCACACCCGGACGAATGGGAACGGTGCGGCGACGGCCCCTTCGGCGCCCGACTATCGCCGCAGCGACGACGACGACGCCCCGGCCACCCTGATCGAACAGATCCTGGCGGACATCTACGCTCAGGTGCTCGGGGTGGACCGCGTGCCGATGGGCGAGTCGTTCTTCGTCCTGGGCGGGGATTCGATTTCCGGGATGCAGGTGATCGCCGCGATCAACGCAGCTCTGGGTATCGACCTCGCGGTGCGGACTTTGTTCGACGCGCCGTCCGTCCGGAGCCTGAGTCAGCGGTCGGCGGCACTTGCCGGATCATTGGAAGAAGTTCCCGCGGCGAGACCTGCCAGCGATCTCTGAGGCTGCGCCGGCGGTCCGTCTGGGGCGCAGCAGGAGTTCAGGGGCCTCGGCTGCTGCTCGCGGCCGCTACCACACCCGGGGTATCAGCCGATAACGCACTTTCCGGGTGTACGCGCGGTATCCCTCCAGCTCGTTCCGGAGCAGCTTCTCCTCGTCGCCGATGCGCGAGGCGAGCACGATCAGTCCGGGAACGACGAAGACGAGCCCCCAAAGGGAACCGAGCGCAAGCGGGATGCCGACCATCATGATCACGTTGCCGGTGTACATGGGGTGGCGCACCAGCCCGTACAGACCCGTGGAGACGACTGTCTGGCCGGCCTCCACTCGGACGGTCGCGGCGGCATAGCTGTTCTGAACGACGACGAGGCCCATCACGCTCAGCCCAACGGCTACCACGACATCCCCGACCAGACAGATTGTTGTCGGTACCCGCGACCAGCCAAAGCGATGGTCGAGCGCGCTGGCCACGACCATCGCCGCGAGCGACGAATACAACCCGGCGATGACGACCTTCTGCGCCATCCGGGTCTCCGCCGCCGGCCCCCCACGTATCCGCGCCTGGAGCGCGACGGGGTTCGTGCGCAGCAGGTAGAGGGCGGGCAGCCACGCCAAAACGGCAACCACCACGAGGAAAACCCACGCTTGCCAGTAATTGACCGTGCCCGCCGGGACAAACAGGATCAATCCGAACGCCACAAACTCGACAAGACCGAATACCACCAACTTCGGGATGGTCTTCACCGATTCTCCTTCGTCCATCCGGTCCCGCACTCCTGCAACGGATCTTGTGGTAGCGGAAAACCACAACTGCCGGGCGCCAGTATCGCACTGACCGCCGGAGCCATGGCGGCGGCGCAGGAATGAAACTACCGCTGCTGATCCGGAGAATGGCGGCGAATGTGTCATCTGCCGCACCCGAGGCTCGGCTCGGTGGCGGACGGTTGCCCCGGGGGCGGACGCTCACCGCAATTTCTGGTAGCCGGAGCGACTGAGAGCCTCTATAGCCGCAAGCACTCGATTACCGACCGTCCGTTGGTACTCACGCAGATATTTGACCCGGCGCGGGTCCGCCTCTCCGAGGTGGTGGGTGAGGGGATGTTCCGTTCCCCAAACCGCATCCTGCGCTGCCTCGCCCACGGCGACTTCAAAATCCTCGTCCCAGTTCATCGTTCTCCCGATTGCGTGCCACCACGGGCCACCGTCGATTCTCGGACACGAAATGCGGTTCAGCAGCCATCCTTTCCTCAAGCTTCCGTAGCTGTCATTTTTGCTATTCGGTTCGGGGAGAAGAGAAATTGACGCGCGCGCGCCAATAGAACCGGCTTACGGCAGTCGTCGAGTAGCGTTTGAGTGTTGCCGGCGATCCCTCGGGGATGAGGTCGGCCAATTCGCCGGCGACTGAACAGACGTGTGCGCGGCGGGGGTACTGCCCTCGTGGCGATAGCTCGGGCTCGCATGTGGTCCCCTCACGGCCTTTCTTCTTACTCCACGGTAAGTGTAGAAGCTACTCCGCAGTAGGTCCAAAAGTCTTCCTCAGGAGTTACACCGTTTAACTTACGGACCCGATCGGTGAATCCAGGCCAAGTAATAGCGGTCGGGCCACTCTCTCGCGCAGCAGCCCCGTCAAGTCCTAGAATGGCCGGTGTGGCCGTATTGCCACGCCATTTGAGTCCAAGCGCACGATGAGCCGGTCGCGTTTACCGTTCCCGATCTGCCGTCGAGGGGAGGGGTGGGTCGTCGAGGACTTTTGCCAAAATGCGGATGTGCACGTGTGCAACGAGATAGGTTTTTAGCCACTCGTAAGCGTGACCGTGGTGCGGGGGGCGTTCCACTCGCGACGGTCTTCGGAGGTTAGCAATGTCGTATGTGTTCGTCGTGCCGGACGTGTTGGCGACGGCCGCGTCGAATGTGGCGGAGATCGGCTCGTCACCCGACGCCGCGCATGCGGCGGCGCCCGCCGCGACCACCGCGGTGGCGGCGGCCGCCGGTGACGAGGTCTCGGCGGCGGTAGCGTCGGTTTTCTCCCGGGTGGGCACGGAGTTTGCCGCCCTCAGCAACCGAGCGGCAGTGCTGCATGGCCAGTTCGTTCGGGCCTTGAACGGGTCAGGTGGGGCGTTTGCGGCCGCCGAGGCGACAAATGCGTCGCCGTTGGTCGGTTCAGTGGGCTCGTCTGCGGCCATCGCGCCGACGTATTCGCCGCTGCAGATCCTGATGGATGCGGTGGCGGAGGCCTCCGGGTCTTCACAACCGCCCAACACGGAACCGTTGGCGGTGGTGATGTATGAGTTGAACCAGACCGGCGAGAAGCTCTTCGGGGAGCCGCTGTTCTACGACGGTGCCAATGGGACGCAGGCCAGCCCGAATGGTCAAAACGGCGGTTTGTTGATGGGCAACGGCGGCAACGGCTGGAACTCCACGGTCACCGGGGGCAATGGCGGTAATGGTGGGCAGGCTGGCCTCATCGGCGCTGGCGGCGCCGGCGGAATCGGCGGCCCGGGTGCGTCCGGTGTGGCCCCTGGTACTGGTGGGAACGGTGGGTCCGCGGTCTGGGTGGGCAATGGTGGGGCCGGCGGAGCCGGCTGGAACTCCACCATCTCTAGCGTGGACGGCGGCGCCGGGGGAACCGGCGGATCCAGCGGACTTTTCTTCGGTACCGGTGGAGTCGGTGGGGCCGGTGGGAGCGCAACCGACGCGAGCGGCGGTACCGGGGGGTCCGGAGGCTACACGAGCTTTTTGGGTAGTACGGAGTTGGGTTTCAGCAATCCGATCGGCGCTACCGGTGGGGCCGGCGGTGACAGCAGTACCGGCCAGGGTGGTAGCGGTGGTGCCGGTGGGGCCGGCTTTGAGCTCGGTGGTACCGGCGGGGCCGGCGGCAGCGGCGCCACCGGTGGTGACGGCGGTGCCGGCGGTGTGGCGTTCAACCTGGGGTGGGGAACCGCCACCGGCGGGG
>NZ_JBMIOP010000002.1:0-8983 GCF_049197365.1 Mycobacterium sp. THU-M104 | reverse complement strand
GCCTCACCCAGAACGTCTTTGCTGCCCTGCTTCCGAAACGCCATCGAACAACACCCCTAACCAAATCAGGTGTTGCAGCGACCACTTGAGTCTGAGCGGATGTTCCGTCGTCGCACAGCAGTCCCGATGGATATCGGTTGGGGCAATGGGTGGGGAATCAGCGCAACGCCTACGCGAAAGGGACTCTGCCGAAGGACCGCGAGAATCGATTGACCGCGCTGCCGGGTTGGTCGTGGAATAGCAAGCGGGACAAGTGGGATCATTTCCTGTCGTTGCTGATCAAGTACGCCTCGGAGAACGGCAATGTGCGTGTCCCCGGGGCGTACGAGGCGAACGGCTTGAAGCTTGGAGTGTGGGTGAGGGTGCAGCGGGCGAATTTCAACCGCGGCGTACTCAACCCGGAGCGTGTTCGGCGCTTGAGCGAGGTGCCGGGATGGTCGTGGGATCCGTTCGATACCCAGTGGGAGCAGGGGTTTGCAAAGCTTGTCGAGTACGTCGACGAGCATGGTGACGCCCGAGTTCCGGGCTCGTACATCATCGACGGTTTCAGGCTCGGCGGGTGGGTGCAGAAGCAACGCAATGTCTTTAACAAGGGCAACCTTGACGCGGAGCGACGGTCCCGGCTTGAGGCATTGCCGGGTTGGACATGGACCCCACCCAAAGGTGGTTCTGCCCGGCGACCGTGATCCAACCGCAAGGCGGCGCGGGTAGTGCGGTTCCAGCGGCAGTGTCCGAGTTCATCCAGGCCAGCGCGTCGTGTATCCGATGCCCTCGGCATCGGCAGCGCACCTGCTGAAAGAATCTAGACGTTTGTCTCCGCTTTTGCATTGGCGATTAGAGCTCGCAATTGGTCGGGGCTCAGCCATGGTCGGGCGTGGTGAATCATCAGATGGCAGTTTGCGCAGATGAGAATGAGATCTTGCAGCCGAGTCGATTTTGGGCCCGCTGGCCCGCATGCTTGGCGGGTGACGAAGCGCGCGGAATACATGTTCGCGCTGTACGCGGGTTCGCTGGCCGATCCCGGCGACTGCAACCCCTATGCTGGCCGGTCGTTGGTCCTCGCGAAGCTGTGGATGCGCGGGTATCGGCGAATGCTGTCGGTCCGGGTCAACACAGGGCCGGCGATGGAGCGATACCTCGAACAGTGCCGCAGCGTCTGACCAGGGGTGGGCTACTACTCGCGAGTACGGTGCTAGTTTGCGGATATGGCTCCGCGGATCGCTCCCACGACGGCCGACGAGGAATCCGCCGATCTACTCAAGCCGCCTCCCACTGTGACGACTACCAGCGGTGAGCGCGAACGACTCCGCTTCCGTTGGGAGGCCGAGATGACGCAACTGGTTGCTTCTCAGATTGGCCGACTCATGCCGCCAGGTGGCGCGCACGTGGTCGCCCGCGAAGTACCGGCCGCGCAGGGCATCGCCGATGTCGTCGCCGTCCGATTCGACATTGACGCACTGCACCAGCGATTCGAAAGCGGCGTTGGTCCGATCACTTCTCCGTTGCGGGTGCGGGTTTTGAATCTGCTCCGGAGCGATCGGCCCGTTCGAACCTCGACACTTGCTACCCGCCTCGGCACCAGCGCCACAGCCCTTACGCGCTCGACCCTCGGGCCGCTCGCCGACCTTGGTCTCGTTGAACTGCACAACGACACCGTGAGATCCAGCGGCGCCTGGCGACCAGTGCCGGCGCACATCACCGCTGTCGAATTGAAGCTGAGCAAATGGCGGGACGCGCTTCGCCAAGCGGACAACTTCGCGATCAGCGCAGACCGTGCGTGGCTGGTTTTGGACGCAGCCCGGTCGGCCGCCGCGGTACGCGAAAGCGCGTTCATTGCTTCCTTCGGAGTCGGCTTGGCGGTGATCGCGTCCACGGGCGAGCTACAGGTGATTGCGCCTCCCCGCGGACGGCGCCCCGAGCGCTGGTTGCGTGCGTTGATGGCCGAGCAGGCGTGGGCGGCTGCCCAGAATGAGGTCGCGGCTGTTCTCGCCGAAGGCTCACAGCTAGTTGAGCGCCCGCCAGCGATCGAGGTGGATCGTCGCAGGGATGCGGGCAGTGGTCATCCGCGAAAGGCTGTCGCGAAAACTGATCGCCTCGTCCAAACGATCGGCGACGAGTTGGCGCCGGTTTCCGACGGGAACGGCGGTGAGGGCCGCCGTCTCCTGGGAAGCGTGGCGGATCTGGTGGCGTTTGGTGAGCATGAGCTCGTGAGAGTTGCCCATCTGGACGCATTCGGGGCAGCTGCACGGCTGGTATTCGGGCTCACTCATGAGCTGCTGGTGGCTGCGCCACGGCACGGCGCGGAGAAGCTGTGGTTCGAAGTACGGGAGAGGGGGCTGATCGGGTCGGGTTATCGGTCCAGGGATGCGATCAAGCCACGACCCGGCGGCCATGCCTCCGCTGAATCCCCAAGCGCCCCAACCCATGGCGAGCCACCCGAGCCAACCTGACGACGGCAGGAAGATGCGAATACCGTTCGCGGCGCATGTTTCGACGACCTCTCGCAGTCCGCTGAGGTAGAAGCGGTCATCGACCGGCGCCATCCAGGAGTGCGGGGCTCGGAACACCACTCCGTTAGCGCCGGTCTGGATTACCGCGTTGAGCAGCCGGGTGAGGTGTGTCAGTTCGCGTAGGTACGTCCGGTCGACGGTGACGCCCAGCCAGCAATCGCGATCAGATACTCGGCCGCGGACAGCGACGGCGGCATCAAGCACGGTGTTCAAGTCGTCGGGGCTGGCGGCTTCCATCACCGGGGAGGGCGTGATTACAAAGGACGGGGGGCCGGCGTTCCCGCACAACCGTGTCGAGACCTGGTGGTCAAGGCCCCGTTGCATCCACTGTTCCCACTCCGGTTGCGTCGTGGGCCGGGGTGCCTGGGCAAGCCACGGGAAGTGGTTACGTGACCTGTCGGTGTGCGGGCGGTCAAGCAGATAGCCGTGCGGCTCGACGACGGCCTCACCGCTGGCCCGTGCCTGGCGATAAAGCGGCTCAAGCGTCGTTGTCGGAGCATTAAGCGGCCCGAAGCAGATGCCAGGCCGTCCAGCAGGTGTAGCCGCGAGCTCGTCCGCGAATGAGACCAACGGTCGGGCCTCTTTGTTGCCGTACTCCAACCAGAAGCTCATGGCCACATCGATTCGAGTTGCTGTTTGGCGACAGCGGCCGCGGGTCGTCGGTAACCGGGGTACGCGCCGGCCAATCGCAACCAGTCACGGAGGCCCGCTGGACGACTACCGGGAATTGTTATTCCTCCTTGCAGCCGCCGATGCCAATCGGCGGGCGGGTTCGGCTCACCCCGCCAGAAGGGGTGCTGTCCCGAAGCGAGTTCGGCGACTATCACGGCCACTGCCCATATGTCGGTGCGATCGAAGGCGCGCTCAAGCTGCAGCTGCTCGGGAGCCATGTACGGCCAGGTCCCGCCGAACCACGGGTAGACAGTCACGCTGGCGAGGTCGATCAGCCGCGCCAACCCGAAGTCGATGATCACCGGCTGTGTCCAGTCGCCGTTGAGCAGAATTATGTTGTCGGGCTTGAGGTCGCGGTGGACCACGCTGGCACGGTGCAATTCCTCGACGCCTTCGAGCACGGCGAGCGTGAAGGCACGCAGCTCCCCGTCGTCGGGCTGGTGACCGGCAGTGATGTGTTGACGTACGTCGCCCCCATCGAGGAATTCGCTGAGGAAGTACGGATGCTCCTTGCCGTCGTCAGCCGTAGTCAGCTTTCCGCTACCGAACACCGGCACCACGCGCGGCGAACTGATGCGCTGCATGGCCTCGACTTCGCGTCCGAATCGCGCGGGGTCGTACCCAATCGTGATGACCTTGCAGGCCTTGACCGTCCCGTTCTGAACGATCCGCCAGCATTCGCCCATACCGCTGGGCGAGCCAACACGCGCCGCCTCCTGACACGGGCCTAGGGCACCTTCGATGTCAGCTCTCGTCACAACCATTGCTGCCGCAATCTTACGCGACGCATCGCGGTGCGCAGGCAACAAAGTCGCGAGCGCGAACGCTATTCGCTGGCTGCGATCATCGCCGCGAGTATCTCGTTGCGGCCGCTATGTCCAGTGAGCCAGGTTGAGTTGCCCATCTTCTGTAATCTCGACAAACTCGCGGCCCGCGACACGGACGGTGACGTTCTCGGAGACGGCTCTCGGGCCGTCGTGCATGCCCGTCGGCCACGAAAGCGTTGGAGTCCAGAACAACGCCGGTAACCACCACGCCGCTAGGGACGGCCCCTTCTGGTCGTCATGGCTTGGGCCCCGAGACGTAATCCCGACGACGTGGCCGTTGACATCAATCACTGCGCCGCCACTCATCCCGCCTAGCGTGCCACTGAGCACCTCGATCGTTGGATACGGCGCCAGAACGGAATCGTGTATTGGAAAGCTGAATTGCCCCGCAGCTCCTTGTGATACGTACATCGAACCGATGAGCGGAATGGGATCGTCCACCGAGTCGGCGTCAACTGCTTCATCATCGAATCGGAAGCCGACGATGGTGACACGCTCGCCTGGGGGCGGGATGCGTGTCGTCAGCGGAATCGTGGCGAAATCGCCGTCGGCGGGCATGTCAGACACCAGCCTCAGCGAAAGCAAAGTTAGATCGCTCCCATTGGAAACCCCTTCCATCGAGTAGCAATGCCAACCCGCAACCGTGCCGTCGCCGCGTACACCCATGCAAAGCACTACTGCCTCGCCGGCCGCAAGCGCATCCCGATGATCGTCGACCACGTGCTTGGCCGACAGCGCCAGGCCCAGGCCGATCATGACGGCGGTTCCCTCGACTTTGTAGGTGTTGCCGTATCCGATGCACACAGCGAGCAGCGCCCCGCGGAAGTACTCGTAATTCTCGACCGTAAGCGGCGCAGCCTCGGCCTCCACTTGCGCGATGTTCAGCGACGAACACGTGAACTTCGTTCCGGGTGCCGGCGTCGCGAGTGGGTCGGTGATGATAGTGAACCCATGCTCAGCCATCAAACGAGTCTAATTCTGGGACTCGCTCACATTAGTTCCAGGACTGTCGCGGCGACGTCGAGCGCCTGGGCGACGCCAACGGGGTCGACGCAACGAGGACCGCGGCCGGCGCGCACCGCGGCAGCTCGACGGCGCAGCGATCCGACCGGCTCCGCCGCGGTGCAGGCGTCGAACGACACCGCGGCGGCGACCAGTCGAGCGTCGGCCCACGCGAGGCCGGCGAGCGCACCCTCGGCGTGCAGGACGCCGGCCAGGTCTTGGAGTACGGCGCGGAATGCGGTGCTGCCGGTAGCGGGTTCCGCGGCCTGGACGAGAAGGTTCAGCGCGGCGGTTTCGGGATCGCCGGCCGAGGTGTCAACGGTAATAGTCATACGGCGAAGCTAACTCGTAGAATATTGAAATAGCAAGGACGGCAAAGTGATTCGGACATATGCCAATATCGGCGCAAATGTCCAAATTGGGCACTGGTCGCGTAACGACATATGTCGCGACCGCCCTACATCTTGCTACGGTTGCGGCCCGTCCAGCGACGCAAGTCCGCCGAACCCCAAGTCGTTCAGCGCGCGGATAACTTCACTCGACGGGATGCCGCGATAGAACGATGGGGCGAACGTCTTGGCCGTCAATTCGTCAACTTCCGCTTCGAGGTGGGCGAGTCGCTCCTCGGGGGTTTCCGGTGCCGGCGGTTCGTAACCGGGAGCGTGGGCCCGCGCTGCGGTCGAACTGTCCTCGACCACCAACCCGATCACGCGACCATCCTGGGCAACGATCGGGCCACCGCTATTGCCCGGGCGCGCGATCGCCGAGTAAAGGAACGTGTTTTGCCGGGGTAATCCGCCGACCGCGGGAGTCTCGGCGGACGGGTTAACCACCTCGCCGCGCTGCACTGTGATGACGTCGCCGGCGATCATCGGCACGTGCGGATAACCGAACAGGTACACCTCATCGGCCCACTCCGGGTCACGAAACGCCATCCCTGCCAACCTCGGAATGCCGACTCCATCGGGCAATTCACATTTGATGATCGCGACGTCGATTTCTCGGTGGGCCACACCGGTGCACTGGCACGACACCTGATGAGCGTTTGCGTCAACGTTCGCAGGGCTCACGGCTATAGGCGCATTCGGCGCCAACCCGGCCGCAACGTGTTTATTAGTGACGATGTGCCAGTGGTCCAGGACCAACCCTGTACCCGATCGCGCGCGACCAGCGGTGTCGGTGCCCGAAATCTGGACAGTCACCCCGTTGTAGCTCGGGATGATTAGTTCGGCACCGAATAGCTGTGAGAGCCAGAGGGTCCCGCCCACTTGGCCAGGCGATGCGCCGCCTTGGGTCATGTAGCGCTGCGCCATGAACGCAGGCATGTTGGGTTCGGGGCCACAGGGCATTAGAAATCCGGCGCGTTCGAGCGCGTTAAGGACTTGATTTAGTGCGGCGATCTTCCCGGCGTCGCGGAGACCAATCGCGCTGAGGTATTTCGAGTAGTCGGCGACCGACCACGGTGTGATGGTTGTTGGATGGACGGCCTTGCCGATGGTCGCGGCGATATCGGGATTCTGGGGCGTTTTGAAGAACGAGTGCGCCCAACTCGCTACCCAAACCCGCCAGCCACTGGTGCCGGGTATCAGCTCGGCGGGCGCGGGCTGTTGCAGCGACGAACTGAAGCCGCTCGGACCGTTGTCGGGTTCCGCCATGCCCAACACGCTATCGGCGCGCAACTTAACAGGCACCGCGAGCTGCCGCGGCGGATGCCAGGCGGTGGATCATCAGCCGTGATCCGTACCGCCATCCGTACCGCCATTCGGTCGATTTGACCGTAGTTTTCCGCACTTGTCCGCGGCTGTCCGTAAGCAACCTAATCCGTTGTGGCGCAACGGTAAAAGTGTATACAGACGGACGCGTGCACATACCGCCGTTAAGCCTGGGGGTCAAGTGGTCGCAGGTTCAAATCCTGTCAGCCCGACCAAGAGAATTAGGCTCTGACCTGCGCAGAGTCTTCTCCGCGAATTTCCCCACCGGGACGTGCTTGGGACCAGACTGGGACCAGACCGCACATGTGAAGTAATCGGTGCGGGTGGCCGTGGGAGTGCGTGTGAATCGCCCTGGTTCTGCCGGAGGCTCGGGCTATTGGATTTCGACCAGGGGTTGGTCGCTCCGTTGGGCATCGTAGAATGACTCCTCCCCCTGCGCGGGCCGACTCAAACGCAGAATCATATCGTCGGAATTCCCGCGTTAGCGGACCCAATTAGAGACTCAGTAAGACGCGAGATCCGTCTGGGCGCTTCACCGCAACCTCCAGCTCGCCACCGGTGGCCTCCACGTACTTACGAAGTGTGTCGACCCGGCTGGTGCCCAGGTCGCCGTGCTCCATTTGCGAAACGCGGTTCTGCCCGACTCCGATGGCTGCGGCGAGCGCGGTCTGGGTGTAACCGGCATCTTCCCGCAATTCTCGAAGACGGTACTGCGCAACCTCGCGATCCATCTCTTCCTTGACTGCGTCGATGCGGGCACGGTTGCCCGGACGGCGACGGCGAAGATCATCGAGCGTGGTCATCGTTTCTTCCCCTTTCTTGTCTTCGGCTTGGCGACTGTGGCTGCGGCCGCCTGCTTCATCTTCTGTTGGTGTTCGGTGAATAGGCGGTCGGCGATGGGAACGTTCGTCGCGTACCACTTCGTCCAGTTCCCCGCTTTGTCTCCGGCGACGAGCATGATCGCTCGGGACTGGATGTCGAAGGCGAAGAGCACCCGGATGTGGGCTCCACCCTTGGTGGGGGCGAGGTCGGAGTTCCTTCATGTTCGGGTGCGCCGATCCTTCGAGGGTGTCCACGAATGGCCGGCGCGTAACCGGTCCGTATTCCTCCAACTGCTCCAGCGCCGCGATCAGGTGGTCGTACTCCTCGTCGTCGAGGCTGTCGATCCATGTTTCAATGAGGGTTAGATCAACCTCCCACTTCCGCACGTCGGCGATTCTATCAGCTAGAGCTGATATCAGCTAGAAATGATTCCCGCACTCTGTTAGGCGCGGTTGCGGGGACCACTTTGGGACCGCACGTCATGCGCGATGCTGAACGACCTGCGCGTCAGTGAACGTCATGCCTCGCTTCTTGACGCCGGAAACCGCCGGCGACCTGCGTGTATGCGCTACCGCTGCTTCCTGGGGGTCAAGTGGTCGCAAGTTCAAATCCTGTCAGCCCGACGCAGATGAAATAGGCTCTGAGCTGGGGTGATGGCGTGCTCGGGCCCGTATTATTCGTTGCCTATGGTGCTTGTCTTGGGACCAGGTCGGTCTCATCACGGTGCCGGAGCGCACTTGACCGTCCGATGGCGTGGCGTTGAGGCGCACGATATGCGCGCTGGTACACGTAGCGCACGTAATGCCCTGCGAATCGGAGACCGTTTTCCCTGGCGCCATTGTCCGATGGTCAAGTGCGCCAGATTCAAAACCAGCCGTAGCTTGTCAGTCCGCGCTGATTACGAGGTGGCGAATGGCTTCTGCGCTGTTCGGGGATCAGGGAAGCCGGGCTTGGTGTATCCGGGGGCGCGTTTGCGCAGCGACGACGCGAGAACGGGGGCGATTCAAGAACCGGAGTTTTGCCTCCGGGGCCGACCGCATATCCACTGGCGCGGTCGGCGCACCTGTTAGGGCTGGCTGTTCTGGATCCGCGGCGCGGGCCTGCTCCTTACTGAGCTCGAGCAACCGACGCAGGCGCACGTTATCGGCACGGAGCGTCGCCAACTCACCGGCAAACCGCTCCTCCGCAACTTACAACCTGCCTGAAGGGAATCGCTGGCTCAGAGTCTCGCGAGCGTGGCGCCGATGTCCTTGGTCAGCAGGTAGAGGTCCAAGTTAGTCGAGTCCTCGGCATCGAACGGTTCAAACCCGAACCGCTGCCACCAACTGAAAGCGGCCGGGTTGACCCGCCCGGCGACTTTCGGACAACGCCTTGACTATTGTTGAGGCCGAGCCGAATTGGAGTCGCAAGTATGGAACGTCGCCGGTTCTCCGCTGGG
>NZ_JBMIOP010000180.1:0-2830 GCF_049197365.1 Mycobacterium sp. THU-M104 | reverse complement strand
ACTTTCGCCACGGTTTGCCCGGGCAGGCCGAGGAGATTAGGCATGACTTCACCATATGTGACGGCCGTCGCAATGCGACCGGAAAATCGGACCGAATGAGCATGGTCCCTGGACATCCGCGAGACCGGCGTGCCGCTGAGTTGAGGCGGTCGCCGCGAGGACGCCACCTCCGGCCCGTGGCCGAGATAGTCTCACGCGGTGCGACGGGGATGGAGTCGACGGCGATTTTTGCAGCTCGCGGTCGCCGCTGCCGCCGGCGCGTCGCCCGCGTGCTCGTCCCGCGAGCCGGCAGCGGGCACCCCCGGCAATCGGCCGGTGACGATCACGCACCTCTTCGGTCAGACGGTCATCACAGAGCCGCCCGGGCGCGTGGTCAGCGCCGGCTACACCGAACAAGACGACCTGCTCGCCGTCGGCGTGGTACCCGTCGCGGTGACCAACTGGTTCGGCGACGAGCCCTTCGCCGTATGGCCGTGGGCCCAGCCGCAGCTGGGCCCGGCGCAGCCGGTGGTGCTCAGCCTCGACCACGGAATCCAGGTCGACCGGATCGCCAAGCTCAAACCCGACCTCATCGTGGCGATCAACGCCGGAGTCGACGCAGACACTTACCACAAGCTGTCGGCGATCGCCCCCACCGTCCCCCAGGCCGGAGGCGACGCGTTCTTCGAGCCGTGGAAGGTCCAGGCCACCACCATCGGACGAGCCGTGTTCCAGGAAGACCGGATGAAGTCACTGATCGACGGCGTCGAGGCGAAGTTCGCCGCCGTGGCCCAGAAGAATCCGCAATGGAAGGGCAGAAAGGTCCTACTGATGCACGGCACGTTGTGGCAGGGCACCGTGGTCGCCACGATGCCGGGTTGGCGGACCGACTTTTTGACCGCCATGGGTCTGGACGTCGCGGACAGCGTCAAACCCTTCGGCAACGGCTCCCGCGCCGTCATCCCGGGCGATCACATCACATCGGTGCTCGATTCCGCCGACGTGGTGATCTGGACGACGAAAGGCCCCGACGGCCGACAAGCGATCCTGGCCGACCCGGAGGTGGCCGCCTGCCGGGCGACGGCCGAGCATCGCCACATCTTCACGTCCAGGGAGGAGGCCGGCGCGGTCGCCTTCGCGTCGACGCTCAGTTACCCGTTCGTCGCCGAGCAACTGCCCCCGCAGATCGGCGAGATCCTCGGCTGAGCGGCACCTGCGAGGTTACCGTCGAGTAGTGAGCATGACGGATATCCCCATGGGCCGGTCGGCGGACACCGTCGGCCTGACCGTGCTCGACTACGGCGACCATGCACTCATGGTGCAGTGCGACAGCACCGCCGACGTCGCGGCGTGGGTCGCGGCGTTGCGGGCCGCGGCGCTGCCGGGCGTGGTCGACATCGTTCCCGCGGTGCGCACGGTGCTGGTGAAACTCGACGGTCCCGGCCGCCAGGGGACCCTTCGCCGACGGCTTGCCACGCTGCGGGTCGGCGCCGACGCGGCCGCCCCGCCAAACCTCGGACCCCACATGGTGATCGATGTGGCCTACGACGGCCCGGATCTCGACGAGGTCGCCGGCCTCACCGGACTGAGCACTGCCACGGTGGTCGAAGCCCACACCTCGACCGCGTGGCAGGTCGGATTCAGTGGATTCACACCGGGTTTCGCCTACCTGGTCGGCGGCGACCCGCGACTGCGGGTACCCCGGCGCCCGGAACCGCGCACCTCGGTACCGGCCGGCGCCGTCGCCCTGGCCGACGAATTCAGCGCGATCTATCCGCGGCAGTCGCCCGGCGGATGGCAGCTGATCGGCCATACCGACGCCCCCCTCTGGGACATCGACCGACCCAGCCCGGCGTTGCTGACGCACGGCATGTGGGTCCAGTTCCGGGCAGCGTGAGGGGGCGCCGTGCGCACGCTGGAAGTCCTGCGTACCGGGCCGCTCGCTGTCGTCCAGGACCTCGGCCGGACCGGGTTGGCCCACCTCGGCGTCAGCGGTTCCGGGGCAGCCGACCGCCGGGCGCACAAGCTGGCCAATCGGTTGGTCGCCAACCCCGACGACCGTGCCACCGTCGAGGTGACGTTCGGCGGCTTCTCGGCCCGCGTCCGCGGCGGCAACGTCGACATCGCGGTGACAGGCGCCGACACCGACCCGGCCGTCGACGGAATCAAATTCGGCACCAACAGTATTCACCATGTGCGTAACGGCCAGGTGATCACGCTGGGCGCACCGCGCGCCGGAATGCGCACCTATGTCGCGGTGCGTGGCGGCATCTGCGTGGAGCCGGTGCTGGGCTCCCGCAGCTATGACGTGATGTCGGCGATCGGGCCGCCCCCGCTCCGGCCGGGGGATCGTCTGCCGATCGGCGAGCACACTACTGCCTATCCGCAGCTCGACCAAGCCCCGGTTGCCGCGATCACCGGCGAGGCGGTCGAGCTGTCCGTGGTGCCTGGGCCACGCGACGATTGGTTCGTCGATCCCGACGCCCTGGTACACGGCGACTGGGTGGCCTCCGACCGCAGCGACAGGGTGGGCATGCGGCTGGTCGGCCGCCCGCTGCACTACCACTTCCCGGACCGGCAGCTTCCCAGCGAGGGCACCATCCGCGGCGCGATTCAGGTACCGCCCAACGGTTTACCGGTGATCCTGGGTCCCGACCATCCGGTCACCGGCGGTTACCCGGTCGTCGGTGTGGTCACCGACGACGATATCGACAAGGTCGCGCAGGTGCGGCCCGGCCAGCGCGTGCGGCTGCACTGGGCGCGGCCCCGTTCGCCGCTGGGCACCGCCACGCGCGCGGATCTCACCCACTTTTCCTAGACTTCTCGGCCGTGCGCGCCGGGGTCCGCACCG
>NZ_JBMIOP010000258.1:0-13576 GCF_049197365.1 Mycobacterium sp. THU-M104 | reverse complement strand
GAGATCCGCGAGGAGGCCGGGCCGGAGAATTTCTTCCTGTTCGGCCTCACGGAACGCGAGGTTGCGGCGGTCAAGGCGGACGGATACCGCCCGGCCGGCTACATCGACGGCGACGAGGAGCTTTGCGCGGTGCTCGATCTCATTGCCGCGGGGATGTTCTCGCGCGGCGATACCGAGGTGCTCCGACCGGTGGTGGACAACCTTCGCTACGACGGTCCGTTTTTGGTGTGCGCCGACTACCGCTCTTACGTCGACTGCCGGGAGCAGGTGAGCGCCGCGTGGCAGGACCAGGATGCGTGGACCAGGATGCGTGGACCACGATGTCCATCCTGAACTCTGCGCGCAGCGGCACGTTCTCCTCGGACCGCGCCGTCGCCGAGTACTGCGACGAGATCTGGAACGTCTGGCCGCTGACGGTGAAGATCTGAGCGGGCCGGGAGTCAGTTGAGGGTCTGACCGGCCAGGAGCAGAACCCCGGAAACCACCAATGCGATCACCTTGATCACCTCCAGGCCGACGTAAGCGTAGTGGCCGCGAGAGCGGGGCGCATCCAGGCCGGCAAGGACCCTGTCAGAGCGTCGGCTCAAGAACGGCCGCACGCCGATCAACTGGGTGGCGAGCATGGCGAAGGCGGTCACCAATGCCGCGATTGCGCCGGCCGGCGGCGGGCCGGCAATCATGATCGCCGCGAGGACGGCGGCGAACATGACCTCGATGTCGTTGAGCGCGCGAAAGACCAGGCGCCCGATCCCCAGACCGATCTGCGTCGTCACGTCGGGTGCGCGGAACTTCAGCGGTGCTTCCAGGAACGAGATGGCCAGCACCATGCCCAGCCACACGAAAATCACGGCGACGGCTACGGATGTTGCGGTGTTCATCGCTGCGGTGTTCATCGCTGCGGTGTTCATCGCGAACTTCCCTTCGAAGTCAGTTCGGCCAGGCAGAGATCCGGTTCGACGAACGCATCCAACCGGTCGACGGCGAGAGGTGCCGCCTGGCTCTCCAGAACGCCTTGCATGAGGCCGAGGTGGATCGGGCACACGACTTGGGATCGGGCCTCGGCGACTTCGAGGAAGGGGCAGTGCCGCAGGCCGATCTGCCGCGCCCCTCGGCGCTCGGGCGCGAATCCGAGTTCGTCGAGGACTCCGACGAGATGGTCGACCGATTCCTTCGCGCGTGTCTTTTTCCCGGTGGACTCCGATTTTGCCAACTGCTTTCCCCACGCGCGCCCGGCGGCCTGCGCCTTGGCGGCCGGATCGCGCCCGGCAGCAAGGCCCGCGGCGAGAATCTCGGCGAGCAGTCGGTAATGGCGGGGTCCGCCGCGGTCCATCTGCGGGATCGCACGGAACATCAGGGGCGGTCGTCCCGGGCGGGCGAGCTCGGGCTCAGCGTGCTCCACCAGGCCGTCGCGCACCAGCGTGTCCAGATGGAATCGGGCGGTGTTGGGATGCACGCCCAGCACGTCGGCAATCGCGCTGATACCCATCGGATCGGGTGCGGCCTTCACTACCCGCAGCACATCGCGGCGGCGACCGGATGGCCGCTCGTGTGACATCGGGGGCATGCCCATGCTCACTGCGGGTCCTGCTTGGGAAGGCCTGCCACCAGAGGTGTGTCCACGCCGAGGGGACCGAGCTTGGCCGCTCCGCCCGGTGATCCCAGGGGTTCGTCCCGACCCGGCAGAGTTTCGGAAAAAAATGCCGCATTGTCGTCTTGATAGGGCCGCAACTCTTCGGGCAGATCGTCCTCGTAGTAGATCGCCTGGACGGGGCAGACAGGTTCGCACGCTCCGCAGTCCACACATTCGTCCGGATGGATGTACAGGGCCCGGCCGCCCTCGTAGATGCAGTCCACCGGGCACTCCTCCACGCAGGCCCGGTCCATCACGTCAACACACGGCTTCCCGATCACGTACGTCATGGCGTAGAGTTTACACAAGTCTCTTTGTGAAAACTAGGGAAGGTGCGGAACCCCATGGCCGACAACGAACTCGACGTGCGACCACTGCGCAAGCCGGAAAAACATCCGACGATCTTCGCCGCCTATGCCGATCTCCCTGTCGGTGGATCGTTCGTGTTGGTCAACAATCATGACCCCAAGCACCTGCGTGAGGAATTCGACGCCGATCACGTCGGCAGCTACGGATGGGAGTACATCGAGCGGGGACCGGCCGTGTGGAAGATCCGGATCAGCAGACTCACCACCACGCCGCTGCCGCGGATTCTGGCGCACACGGCCGATATCGCCGAGGGGCAACCGGACGCGGCCGGGGTGTCCTGGAAACTTCAAGTCCGAGATCGGGATCTCGATTCGAACGTCATCACGCTGGGACCTGGCAGCGGCATCGCCACCCATACCGGCGCCGACGTGGACGTCCTGATCCACGTGCTCTCCGGTAGCGGTCAGCTCACCACCGAGCAGGGGACGATCAACCTGAGTTCCGGTGCCCTGCTGTGGTTGCCGCGTCGGTCACGACGACAGTTCAGTGCCGGACCGGACGGACTGCGGTACCTGACCGTGCATCAAAAACGCGAAATCCTGCCTCTGTCACCCACCATCCGGCGGGTCGTCTGATGGGCAGGGACATGCCGACCGATCATCTTGATCTGCTGCCGTGGTCGAACCGCGGGGACGACACTGTGCAAGGACACTGGCTGCTGGCGCGGCTGGGTAAGCGGGTACTCCGCCCAGGCGGCATTGGACTGACCCGCACGCTGCTCTCCGAAGCTGAAATCACCGACGCCGACGTACTCGAGCTGGCCCCAGGCCTCGGCCGCACCTCGGTTGAAATCCTCGCTCACCATCCCCGGTCGTACATTGGTGTCGAGCAGGATCCCGACGCCGCCCGGTCGGTGCGCAGCCTCATCAACGGACACGGGGAGATCCGGGTCGCCGACGCCGCCGACACCGCGTTGCCCGACGCCAGCAGGGATGTCGTCCTCGGTGAGGCGATGCTGACAATGCAAGGCGATCCCGCCAAGCGCGCCATCGTTGCCGAGGCCTCGCGGGTGCTGCGCCCCGGCGGACGCTACGCCATCCACGAACTCGCGTTGACACCCGATGCCATCGCCGATGAGATCAAAAACGATGCCCGGCAATCACTTGCCCGTGCGATCAAGGTCAACGCCCGACCTCTGACGGTAGCCGAATGGACAGGCCTGCTCGGCACGCACGGGCTGATCGTCGACCACGTGGCAACCGCGCCGATGAACCTGTTACAACCACGACGCCTGCTCGCCGACGAAGGCCTTCTGCGGGCATTGCGGTTTGCCGCCAACCTTGTCGTCCACCACGACGCGAGACGGCGAGTAGCTCAGATGCGCAACACTTTCCGACGCCACCGCGAACGGTTGATCGCTGTAGCGATTGTTGCCCACAAACCGATTTGCGACACCGGCTGACGGATGACACCGGGGAATGCTCACCAACAGCTATCTCATCGCAGTGCCGACCGGGATCAAATTCGTCAATTGGATCGGCACGATCTGGAAAGGGCAGCTGACGTTCGAAACCCCGACGTTGTTCGCGATGGGCTTTCTGGTGACCTTTCTGCTGGGTGGGCTCTCGGGGGTGATGCTGGCCAGCCCGCCGATCGACTTCCACGTCACCGAGACCTATTTCGTGGTCGCGCACTTCCACTACGTGCTGTTCGGCGCCATCGTGTTCTCCACCTTCGCCGGAATCTACTTCTGGTTCCCGAAGATGACCGGCCGGCTACTTGACGAGCGGTTGGGCAAGCTGCACTTCTGGTTGACGCTGAGCGGCTTTCACCTCACCTTTTTGGTGCAGCACTGGCTGGGCAACATGGGCATGCCGCGGCGCTACGCGGACTACCTGCCCACCGATGGCTTCACCACGCTGAATGTCGTCTCCACCATCGGCGCCTCGGTGCTGGGCGTCTCGATGCCGCCTTTCGTCTGGAACGTGTTCCGCAGCTGGCGCTACGGGGAGCCGGTCACCGTCGATGACCCTTGGGGGCGTGGCAACTCGCTGGAATGGGCCACCAGCTGCCCACCGCCGCGGATCCGCACATGATCCAACGGGTGCGCAACGAGCGACACATCCGGCACAACGTCGATCTCAGAGAAAGTGCCAGAAGGCCGAGCCGCCTGAGCAACTGAACACCCCTGTCGGGTCAGCGGCCGACCAGTGCGTCGAGTTCGGGCGTATCAGCCCCGGTGAGTCGACGGTGCATGGCCCAGGCGATCCGTGCGGCTTGGAGTTTCGCGCGCTCGGCGACAGGTCCTCTGAACATGTCGTCGACGGTGGTGTTCCACGTGGCCAGCCAGCGCACGAAGTGACCGCCGTTCAGCGGAGTGCGCTGATGGACATGCCGGTGGGCGTGCAGCGCGCTACCCCGGTAGCGTCCGGCACGAAACAGGACCGTTTCCCAGAAGTCGCACATCACCGCAATGTGCGTATCAAGACCTCTGGTCCGCAACTCGGTGAAGGCCCCAGCGAGCACATCATCGATGAACACCCGGCCGTAGAAGTGGCGCAGCAGCGCCTCCACATCGGTGCGGGTGGTGAGGTCCGCGCTCGGTTGTCCTTGCACCGCATGCGGTTCAGTCATGCACAATCACCCTGGCAAGACACAGGTCGGGTTCGACAAAAGGCTCCAGCTCGGCCTCGGACGTGCGGCGTGGTTGCTCTGCGGTCGGGTCGTCGCCCGCGGCGGGTTTCGCGAGCAAGCCTTGCAGGAGTCCTCGATGCAGGGCGCAGCCCACCTCCGGGTGCGCACGGGCCAGGTCGCGAACCGGGCAGGAGTTCAGACGAATCGTTTGCCCGGTGCGGGCGTTGCGCGTCGCGGCCACGGTCAACTCAGGCGCGAAACCCATCCGCGCGAAAACCGACACGATGGCAGCACTGCGGTCCGTCAGGTCCCGGCTCGTGACTGTGTCCGAACCATCCTGCCCGGCAGCGGTTTCGCGGACCGAATCGATGTCGATGCGCTCAGCCCACCGCCGCCCGGCAGCCTCGGCGCGTCGACGCCGCTGATCGGCGGTGGCACCCAGTTCCAGGGCCAATATCTCGGCCAGGCTCCGATAGTCCATCCGATCGCGCACGGCCAGATAGCCGATACGCGGACGACCGACACCGGCACGCCCGATCCGAGTACGCTGCACAGCTCCCTGGTCGCACAACGCGTCGAGGTGAAATCGCACCGTCGTCACGTGCAGTCCCATCCCTGCGGCCAGCTCCTGGGCGTCGAGCGCACCGTCATGCCCACGCACCAACTCCAGGATGCGTTGGCGTTGAAAGTTGCCTGGCCCGCGATGCATTCGCCCGGTCTTGGGATCGTTGCGCTCAGCCATCCGCGACACCTTGCCCCTGATCTATTTAAATGATAATTTTCATCAATAATAGCATCGCTTCGAAGAAGCTGGGACGTCGTCCGCCGCGCGCATGAGAGCACTGCGGGCAACGGCGGGGGTCAGCTTCGCCGCGGGCTGGAGCAGAGCACCATCGGAGGCAAAATGGGACAAGGCGAGGGCCATGAGCATCGCTGAACGGACCACGCAAACCATCTGGAAGGGGCCACTGGTGTCCGGCGGAGGCACGCTCGCGCACGGCAGCAGCGGAGTTCTCGATGGTGTGCCGTTGACCTGGGCCTCCCGAACTGAGCAACCGGACGGCAAGAGTAGCCCCGAGGAACTGGCCGCAGCTGCGCACTCGTCGTGTTTCGCGATGCGCTCGCAATGAAGTTAGATGCGCTCGCAATGAAGTTAGGTGAAAACCACACGCCGCCCGCGCGGCTCAATGTCACCGCCACCGTGAGCCTCGACGCAGTCGACGGGGTTCCGACGATCACCGCTTCCCGTTTGAAAGTCAGAGCGCGGGTCGACCTGCCGGCACAATCGCGCGCGGAACTGATCCGGTTCATCTCGACCGGCCGCGCGCCCGACGGCTGGGTATGCCACCAGGCCGTCGTCGCCGGCACTCACTCCAACTCGACGACCCACTGACGCTGGAGCAAAGGAGGATCCGCATGCACGTCATGGCAGACCCGGATCGCTGATCGCGCCAAAGGTGTTCGAGCTCGACGACAACGAGTACGCCGTCGTGATCACCGACCCCGTCCCCATCGAGCAAGAAGCACTGGTCGAGCGAGCCATCGCCGCGTGTCCTCGCGCAGCGTTGTCACGGGAAAGCTAGCGGGGCACCACCCGTGGCTTTGCGATGACGCACGACGAACTCGGATCAGCCACCGCGACTGATTGTTTCGCTGAGCCATCCCGCGAGAACAGCCGCCTGACTGTGATCGACATCGCGGGCAGCGGTCAGCAACACCACGTCGCCGTGATCGGCGATTTCTTTGAGATGTTCGACAGCGTTGCGCCACGTGGTCGACTTCAATTCCGCCAGGTAGCGACGCCGGAACTCGGCGAATTTCTCGGGATCATGCCCGTACCACTTGCGCAGCTCGGTCGACGGAGCAACGTCACGCAACCACTCGGTGAGGTCGAGCGATTCTTTCTTGATGCCCCGTGGCCAGACACGGTCGACCAGCACGCGTGCACCCTCAGAGGGCGAAACCTTCTCGTAAACCCTGCGGTAGGAAATATGACCAACCATTGTTCACCTCACTGACCGCATCGGGGAATTGACTCCGATCGCATCTGGCCGGCCGGACGACATCGCGCGGCCACCACATCGGCTTGATCAGTGTGGACTAATGGCCTTTTGCGACGGTCAACAAGACGACGGAGTCTTCGACGGCCTCCAGGCCATGCTGGCTCGGCGGGATCACCAGCTGATCGCCCGGGGCTCCGTCCCAACTGGTTTCGGAGGTCGTCAGCCTGATGCGCCCCTGCAGCACCTGCAAGGTGGCATCGCCGGGGCTGTCGTGCTCTGAAAGCGCCGCACCGGCCTTCAAGGCAATCAGGGTTTGCCGCAGGCTGTGTTGGTGACCGCCATACACCGTGTGCGCACTGCGGCCGCTGGCGGCCCGGTGCGCGGCAGCCAACTGCTCACGCGCCAGGGCGGTGAGCGAGATCTTGTCCATCGTGGCTGGCTCCTTCCTGATCACAAAGCCTATGCCGCAGAGTGGAAATCCAGAGGCCTAGGCACGGGAACCCACATCGGCAACCTGAAGCAATTTCAACTTCCAAAACCGTATCACCAAGCTATTCTGTGCGGATTCGAACGTCACATGCGGGTCAGCGGTCTGACGTTACTGGATCCCAGACGCGCGAATGCCCGAAGCCGTTGAAAGCATCGATATTTCGAGTAGCGAACCCGTCGACACCCTGGCGGCGCAGTGCCACGTGGCCGCTGCCGGATCGGAACTCGACGGCGAGCTGGTTGTGGCGTCGGATCGGCCGGCTACCGGCATGCACCACATCGGCCTTGACGGCGATGAGGCGGCGACGCGACGCCTCGCGGGCGGACTCCAACGTGACGGCATCACGGCAGGCACTCGCCGACGGCGTCCAGTTGCGGACCCTGACGGCCGACCGTGATCGAAGATGCGGGGTGGAGCTCAGGGGACTCGAACCCCTGGATTCGGTGTCCGTCAACGTCTCTACCAGCGGCTTCGATCTCCTTCGTTCGATTTCAGTGCAGTTCGTCACCTGCGGTTTCGATTCGGCGTGTTGACGGCGTCAACGCGCCGGACCGCCCCCATAGACGGCATGTTCTCCGCACGCCGCCCCAGTTATGGACTGTCATCTGCAACCGTAGTTCGTTACTATTGACCAAAGGAAGGTGGTGATTGACAGTGGCTCGAGTCATCCCACGCTCGGTCGCCGACGTGGTCGAGCAGCTCGAACTCGACGGCGACCTGGTCGTGACGTCCGATCGGCTGGCCACCGTCATGCGCCAAGTCGGGCTTGACGGTGACGAAGCGGCGACACAGCGCCTCGCCTACGGACTCCAGCGCGGCGGCTGGCTGGGAAAACTGCGCACCCGCCACGCTTGGGAGTTCCTTCCCGGGGCGCGCGGCGGTGTCTACGGCTCTGGGGACCGCTTCATCGAGTTCCGCGCGCAGCGCGCCGTGGACCCCGATTGGGGCGGCGTGCTGGCCATGGAAACCGCAGCATCCCTCCTCGGGCTGGCCCAGCGGCTACCCGAGCAAGAAGTCGTCGCCCTCCCGGCCGAGCAACCCCTTCCTAAAGCACTCGCCGGTGATTGGCGCTACGTCCACATCGAGTTGCCCGAGGCCGGGCTGACAACGGTCAACGAACTGCCGTCATGGAACCTCGAAGGACTCATCATCGGTATTGCGGTGCGCCCGTCGGCCTACAAGGACGTAGCCGGCCTCGGCCAATGGCTGCCGGATGCCGTCGCGCGCGTGGACGTCGGCACCGTCATCGGCTTGCTCGAAACCAGGCCTCGTGCACCAGCGCAGCGTGCCGCATACCTTCTCGGGTCGGCAGGCAACAACGAGGCCCGAGCCGCGATCATCGCCACCTACCGAGCAACAGAGACGGTCTGGCTTGGACCGCGTGTCGCCGGTGCAGGTTTCTTCGACTCCGAGACCAACGTCAATGACACTCTGCTGCATCGATATCTCACCGTGGGCACCGGATCGTGACCCGGATTACCAAAGGGCACCTCACGTGACCCTGTCACACAGGGCCGGCCCGTCAGTTCGTCCCCTACCGTCGTGCCATAACGAGATCCGAGGGGGGCCTGCCGTTGTCGTCAAAATTCTCGTCGGAAGCCGCAACGACGGTCACTCAAAACGAAGGTCACTCAAACTGTCATTGATCCTGGTGGAGCTAAGGGGACTCGAACCCCTGACCCCCACACTGCCAGTGTGGTGCGCTACCAGCTGCGCCATAGCCCCGAGAAGACGTGCTCATCGAAGCTACACCACCGGCAACCGTCCTTCAAAGCTGCTGGTCACGCCAGCTCGACGTCCGCCTGCGACGGCAAAAGATCGGGTACCGTCTCGGTCGCGGCCCGGGTTTCCGGCGACAGCACCCAGCCGAATGCCGCGACCAGCAGCACCATCCCGCTGATGCCGAAGTCCCAGCCGAAGCTCAGTCGCTCGGCGACCCAGCCGACCGCGATCGAGCCGATGATCGCGCCCAGATCCGAGGCCATCTGCACCGCTGCCACCGGAGTGCCCGCGCGCGCCTCGCTGCCGAGGATGTCGGCCACGGCGGCCTGCATCGGCGACATGAAGATGCCCGTGGTCACGCCGGACACGCACGCCGCGGCCAGAAACGCCGGCAGCGACGACACCACCCCCAGGGCGACGGTCGCCACGCCGGAAGCCCCCAGGCCGGCGATCAACAGCGTGCGCCGCCCCATCCGGTCGGACAGGTAGCCGCTGGGGATGACGGCCAGGGCGTTGCCGGCCGCGAACGCCGCCAGCACCACACCGATGATGCCGACACTCCGGCCCATGACGTCGGAGACGAACAGCGGGACCAGCGCCACGCGCAGCCCGAACGCCGACCAGCCGGTCGCGAAGTTGGACAACAGCGACGACCAGTACGCCCGGAACCGCAGCGCCTCTGCCATCGTCACCTTCGACCGGGTCGGCGCCGCGGGTGCGGCCAGCGTCGAATGCCGCAGGCCATAGAACAGCACCACCGCCACAACCAGCAGCGCGACGCCGTAGGCGACGAACGGGGCGGCCAAACCCCAGCCCGCCATCAGGGACCCGACCGCCGGACCGGCGACGGCGCCCACCATGAACGAGGTGGTGAAGATGCCCGCCACCCGCCCGCGCGCATCGGCCGGACTGATGTGGATCATCAGGCCCAGCGCCGAGACGTAGAACAGCGTCGAGCCGACGCCGCTGACCGCGCGGAAGATCAGCAGTTGCCCGTATGTCTGGGAGAACGCGCACGCGCCGGTTGAGACTGCCACGACCAGCAAACCGCTGATGTAGATGCGCCGCTCCCCGAGCCGCTGCACCAACAAGCCGCTGATCGGCGCGAAACACAGCCTGCTCAAGGAGAATACGGTAACCAAGAACGTCACCGCATTGACACTGACCCCGAAAGTCCGCGCAAACGCGGGCATCACCGGCGAAATGACGCCGTAGCCCAGCGCGATCATGATGTTCGCCCAGCTGAGGATCCAGACTTCGCGCGGCAGCCGCGCGGACCGGGATCCGCGTCCCCCCGGGCCGGCAGGCCGGAGGGATCGAAGGCAATAGGTCACCCGTCGACTTTATGCATCATCTCGCGCGGGATTTCAGGCACCTCGGCGAATGCCGCTTGCTAGCCCGCTCCCTTACCGTTGTCGACTCGGTAGACGGCACCGTGGACGGCGGCGGAGTCGTCGCCGGCGAGGAACGCGATCACGTTCGCGACGTCGAGGGGCGCCATCATCCCGCGCGGCGAGGCGGTGCGCATGATCAGGTCGTAGTTCGGCTTCTCCGGAACGCTGAATTGCTCGATCTGCGGCGTGAGCATGCCGCCCGGACATACCGCGTTGACGCGCCGTGTTCTACGTCGGCGAAGACATCGGCCAAACGTCCGGTTTCCCGGCCGATGCCGAAAACCGTTGCGCCCTGACGGGAAAACAAGAGTGCCGTCTGGGCGCCGAGGCCCGAGGACACACCGGTCACCAGCGCGACCTTGCCCCGCAACGTCGACATGCCGTTCCTCGCCTCCATGTGGTCGCGGAATACCTTGAGAGCAGCGGAACTTCGCTCAGTAAAACCGCATCCGCGTAACGCTGTCCCGCAATAGCTCAAGTGGCGCAACGGTTCTCAATCCGACCACGCGCATCGCGCGGCGTGCGGCCAGCAGTGCGATCAGGCTGATCGCCAGTCTGCCCAGCGCCACCCGGCTCGTTCGTCCCCTGCGGGCCGCCGGTGCGGCGGCTGCGCGCCGGCCGAGGTAGTAGCCGACGAACGTCGCGGTCACCAGGGCGGCCATCGCCGCGAGCACGGTCATCTCGACCAGCGTCCTGCGTCACCGTCGCGGCACGGTCACACGCGGAACACGTGTTGGCAAAAGGCGGCCCGGCGGTCATCCGATGACGCTGTTGACCACCTCGCGCGCGGTGTGCTGCACCTCGGCCAGGTGCTCGGGCCCCTTGAAGGATTCCGCGTAGATCTTGTAGACGTCCTCGGTGCCCGACGGCCGCGCGGCGAACCACGCGTTGGCCGTCGTCACCTTGAGCCCCCCCAGCGGGGCCCCGTTTCCGGGCGCGGTGGTCAGCTTCGCCGTGATCGGCTCCCCGGCCAGCTCGGTGGCGCTGACCTGCTCGGCCGACAGTGTGGCCAGCCGGGCCTTCTGGCCGCGGTCGGCGGGTGCGTCCACCCGCGCATAGCACGGTGTCCCGTAGTCGGCGGTCAGTTCCTGGTAGCGCTGCGACGGGCTGCGCCCGGTGACGGCCAGGATCTCGGCGGCCAGCAGGGCCAGGATGATGCCGTCCTTGTCGGTGGTCCACACCGAGCCGTCGCGGCGCAGGAACGACGCCCCGGCCGACTCCTCGCCGCCGAAGCCGATGGTGCCGCCGATCAGCCCGTCGACGAACCACTTGAACCCGACCGGCACCTCGACCAGCTTGCGGCCGATGCCCGCGACCACCCGGTCGATGATCGACGAACTGACCGCGGTCTTGCCCACCGCGATGCCGTCGGGCCACGACGGGCGGTGGGTGTAGAGGTAGTCGATGGCCACCGCCAGGTAATGGTTGGGGTTGAGCAGACCCGCATCGGGGGTGACGACGCCGTGGCGGTCGGCGTCGGCGTCGTTGCCGGTGGCGATCTGGTAGCGGTCGGGGTTGGCGGACATCGTTCGGATGAGCCCGGCCATCGCGTCCGGCGAGCTGCAGTCCATCCGGATCTTGCCGTCGTGGTCGAGCGTCATGAACCGCCAGGTCGCGTCCACCAGCGGGTTGACCACGGTCAGCTCGAGGTTGTGACGCTGGGCGATCTCGCCCCAGTAGTCCACGCTGGCCCCGCCCAGCGGGTCGGCCCCGATGCGTATCCCGGCCGCGCGGATCGCGGCGATGTCGACCACGTTGGGCAGGTCGTCGACGTAGTTGCCCAGGAAGTCGTGACGCTGCACGGTCTGCAGCGCGCGGGCCAGCGGAACGCGCTTCACCCCCGCGCCGGTGCGCAGAATCTCGTTGGCGCGCTTGGCGATCGCGTTGGTGGCCTCGGTACCGGCGGGGCCGCCGTGGGGCGGGTTGTACTTGAAGCCGCCGTCGGCGGGCGGGTTGTGCGACGGCGTGACCACGATCCCGTCGGCCAGCGCCTCGGTGCGGCCGCGGTTGTAGGCGAGAATGGCGTGGCTGACCGCCGGCGTCGGCGTGTACCGGTCCCGCGAGTCGACCATGGCCACAACATCGTTGGCGGCCAACACCTCCAGCGCCGACACCCAGGCCGGCTCCGAAAGCCCATGCGTATCGCGGCCGATGAACAACGGCCCGGTGGTGCCCTGGGCGGTACGGTACTCGACGATGGCCTGGGTGACGGCCAGGATGTGGGCCTCGTTGAACGCTCCGTTCAGCGCCGAGCCGCGGTGACCCGAGGTGCCGAACACCACCTGCTGGGCGATGTCGTCGGGGTCCGGAGCGATGCAGTAGTAGCAGGTGATGAGGTGGGGCAGATCGACGAGGTCTTCGGGCTGGGCCGGCTGACCGGCACGCGGGTTGGCCACCATGGCTACTCATTCTGCCCGCGCCTCCCCTCGCGCGCGCTCCGAGCCTTACGCGCCGGCGTATCCGGTTACGCTGCGAAGCGCATCTCCAGCACACCCAAGGCAGCAAACGGAAGGGAACCGATCAGTGGCAAGCCTCGACCACCGCGAGCTGGCCGCGGTTTTCGCCGGCGGCGCGTTGGGCGCGCTGGCCCGCTCCGTGATTACGGTACTCACCGTCCATGACCCGGCGAGCTGGCCGTGGCCGACGTTCACGGTGAACATCGTCGGTGCCTTCCTGGTCGGCTACTTCACCACCCGGCTGCTCGAACGGCTCCCGTCGTCCAGCTACCGGCGCCCCCTGCTGGGCACCGGGCTGTGCGGCGGGCTGACCACGTTCTCCACGATGCAGGTCGAGACGCTGAGCATGCTCCAGGGCGGCCACTGGGCCCTCGCCGCGGCCTACACCGTCACCACCATCGTGCTGGGATTCCTCGCGGTGCACCTGTCCACCGCGTTCGTGCGCCGGGTGCGGTTTCGGCGATGACGGGCGCGTTGACGTCACTGGCCGTGTGGGCCGGCGTGCTGCTCGCCGGAGGCACCGGGGCGGTGCTGCGTTTCCTGGTGGACCGGACGGTGGGCCGGCGGGTCGCCCGCCCGTTTCCGTTCGGCACCCTGACGGTCAACATCAGCGGGGCCGCGCTGCTCGGGGTGATCAGCGGACTGGCCCTGAGCAGGGAGGCGGCCCTGCTGACCGACACCGCGTTCGTCGGCGCCTACACAACCTTCTCCACCTGGATGCTGGAATCCCAGCGACTCGGCGAGGAGCGCCAGTTGCGTCCGGCGCTGGCCAACATCGTCGTCAGCATCGCGTTGGGGCTCGCCGCGGCGCAGCTGGGGCAGCGGATCGCCGAGCACTTGTGACGTTGTCGGTGGCCCGGTCTAGCATCGAACTCATGTTCGAATCATTGGTGGCGGTGGACCCCGCCTCCGGCGAAGCGGCGCTGATCGAGCGCATC
>NZ_JBMIOP010000244.1:0-4938 GCF_049197365.1 Mycobacterium sp. THU-M104 | reverse complement strand
TGCTCAGCGCTACTTTTTTCGCGTTTCGGCGCTGCCAC
Organism: Mycobacterium sp. THU-M104; assembly: GCF_049197365.1. Lineage (NCBI taxonomy): Bacteria > Bacillati > Actinomycetota > Actinomycetes > Mycobacteriales > Mycobacteriaceae > Mycobacterium > Mycobacterium sp. THU-M104. Next base: position 4,900 of record NZ_JBMIOP010000244.1, on the reverse strand, counting down.
CGCAGTCTCGACACCCCAGCGAACGGGCCCGACGGATTAACGGGCAAGACCACTAAGTCAGCCACATCGGCGTGCAGGCCTTTTTGGGCGTTCCGCCCGTACCGGTCAGTGGCTGCGCAGCGCGTCGCTCAGGTATTGCGTGCGGCAGGCCCGGCGGGCGAGTTTGCCGCTGGTGGTGCGCGGGATGGCGCCGGCCGGCAGGAATTGCACGTCGGACACCGAGACCCGGTGGCGGTGCGACACCGCGGCCCGGATCGCCCCGATCACCGGCTGCGGGTCGGCGCGGCCGGTGCCCGCAGCGCGCTCAGCGACGATCACCAGCCGTTGTCGCCCGCCGTCGGCCGGTACAGCGAAGGCCGCGACATAGCCGCGGCGCACCATCGGCGAGGCGTCTGCGACGGTGGCCTCGATGTCGTGTGGATAGTGGTTGCGCCCGTCGACGGTCACCAGGTCCGCGATCCGGCCGGTGACATAGAGCTCGCCGTCGAGGTACACCCCCAGGTCGCCGGTGCGCAGCCAGGCGCGGTCGGTGTCCGATCGCTCGGCGTGACTGTGGTCGGGCAGACGCGCGCGCAGCCGCGCGCCGAACGCGCGCCGGGTGTCCTCGGGGCGGTCCCAGTAGCCGCGGCCGACGTTGTTGCCCTGCAACCAGATCTCGCCGACCTCGCCATCGGGCAGCTCGTCTCCGGTGCCGGGGTCGACGATCACCGCCCACAGGCTGCGGGCCACCTGACCGCAGGACACCTGGACCACCGCGTCGGGAGCGTCCGGCGCGACCCGTACCGCGTGCCCGGCGCCCAGCTGTTCGCGGTCGAGGTACACCGCCGTGACCTCGGCGCTGGGTGCAATGGTCGCGATCATCAGGGTCGCTTCCGCGATCCCGTATGAGGGTTTGAACGCCGTCCGCGGTAATCCGTAGGGCGCGAACGCCTTGTTGAAGGTGCGGATCGCGTCGATGCTGACTGGCTCGGAACCGATGATCATCACCACGTTGGAAAGGTCGATGTCGTCGCCCGGCGCGGGCAGGCCGCGCTGGGCGGTCCACTCATAGGCGAAGTTGGGCGCGGCGGTGACCACACGGCCCTCCCTCGACGCGGCCGACAGGGCGTGGATCCAGCGCTGCGGCCGGCGGACGAACGCGGTCGGCGACAGCAGCGTGGAGTGCCCGCCGTACACCGCGGGGAAGCCGATCATCGACAGGCCCATGTCGTGGTAGAGCGGTAACCAGCTGACGCCGTGGGTGTTTCGGTCCAGCAGGTCGATGGACAGGATCATCTGGGTCAGGTTGGTGCCGACCGCCCGGTGGGTGATCTCCACGCCGACCGGCGGGCGCGTCGCACCGGAGGTGTACTGCAGGTGCGAGACGTCGTCCATGCCGAGCTCGGTCGGGACGAACGACTCTCCCTCCGAGTCGGGGATCTGGTCGATGAACAGGACCTGCGGGCGTTGCGGGCGCGGCAGGCCGGTCAGGAAGTTCTCGACGGCGCCCGCGGCCTCGCTCGTGGTGAGGACCACCGACGGCTGCGAGTCGCGCAGCGCCGTGTCGAGGCGCTCGGCGTGGCCCGGGAGTTCGGGCGCGAACAGCGGCACGGCGACGGTGCCGGCCTTGATCGCCGCGTAGAAACCCACGACGTAGTCGATGCCCTGCGGCGCCAGGACCGCGACCCGCTCGCCGCGGCTCGCGACGCGCTGCACCCGGGCACCGATGGCCTGGAGCCGGGCACCGAACTGCGTCCAGGTCACCTCGTCAGCGCGTCCGTCGGCGCCGTGGCTGTAGTCCAGGTAGCGGTAGGCCACGGTGTCACCGACATTCGCGACGTTGCGCTCGATCAGGGAGATCAGCGTGACGCCCGGAGGCAGCACGATCTCGCCGTCGGCGTCCAGACAGTCCTCGATGTCGAGGAGTCCGGGGACACTCCTGTCGCTCTGCGGGAAACCCGAATTCATAAGCGCAGTGTAGGCAACGGCGACCCCGCGCCGGCCGGCTGCGCGGCGTGTTCGCCGGAGGACGACGCGGCGCACGGAAAGGTTCGGCATCGGCGCCGCTACGTCGACGTGATCTCGTCCTGATACTTCTTGGTCATGTGCTCGACGGCCTGCAGTTGGGTCTGCGCAAGATCGTCACGCACCTGACCCGCGCGCGCGGCGGCAGCCAGGGTCGGCTCGGCCTGCCCCTGGAAGTGCGGTATCACCTCGGCGGCGAACAGCTCGGCGGACCGCTTGGCGGCCGCCGGGTTGGCCCAGTCGTGTCCCATCTGCAGCATGCAGCCGAACCCGCCGGATTGGTCCCAGAGCCGCTGCACCTGGGCCCGCGCCCGCTCCGGGGTGCCGATCACGCCCGACCCGTTGTCGTTGATGATGTCGATCATCTCGTCGAGCTGCTCTCCCGGCATGGTCATCTGCGGGAAGGCGGCCACCTTCTGGAAGTACCGGAACCACGGTTCGATGCCGAACTTCACCTCTTCGCGCGCCTGCTTCTCGGTCTCGGCGAGATGGAACAGCCCGACCAGGCTCCAGTTGTTCCGGTCGACCTGTGTGCCGAACGCCGCCGCGCGCTCCTCGACGATGCCCCAGTGATAGGCGAGCGCGTCGAAGCCCTCGACGATCAGCGTCGCCCCGATCGACAGCAGGCCGATGCCGTGCTTGCCGGCCAGCCTCGCGCCCGTCGGCGAGGCGACCGCCGCGACCGACAACGGGATCCCCCCGTCGGAGTAGGGGGCGAGCTGCAACCGCGCGTCGAACAGTTGGTGCGTCGCCGTTTTCGCCGACACGGTCTCGCCCGTTAGCAGGCGCACGACGATGTCGAGATTGGTCTCGAGCAGTTCGCGCGTGTCGGTGGGGGTGAGGCCGATCATCGCGGAATCGGTAGGCAGGGAACCGGGGCCCACCCCTCCGATCACGCGGCCGCGAGTGAGGTGGTCGAGCAGCATCAGCCGGTCGGCGACCCACAGCGGGTTGTGATATGAGAGCGAGATGACGCCCGTCCCGAAGCGAATCCGCTGCGTCCGTTGCGCCGCCGCGGCGATGAAGATCTCCGGCGAACTGATGATCTCGCTGCCGGCCGAGTGGTGCTCGCCGAGCCACACCTCGTCGAAACCAAGGCGGTCCACATGGTCGATGAACTCCAGATCGCGCTGTAACGCCAGGGTGGGGTTGGTGCCCGCCCGGTGAAACGGTGCGATGAAATAGCCGAATCTGAGCTTGGACATGAGGGCCCCGTTGCGTCCGCCTTGCTGAAAACCATAGCCTCGGAGCCCGACAGTGTGCGGCGACGCCTGCCGGGTTCGATGCGGACTGCGCGGGTCGGTGAACACTCACCACCGACGAACAATAAACATTGACGCTTTCTCGTCAGTGGCTTACGTCGAGGACCGTGCCGCATCGTGGCCGTATTTCGTACCCGATCGGTGCGAAGGTTTTCTCGCCGATGCCCGTCTCCGCCGGCGTGCTGATCACCGCGCTCCCCGACCGTCGCTGCTGCAGCACTCGGCGCCGGCACGGTGCCAACCCGATCGCAGGGCGCCGGTGAGGCACACATGGCCGCCCGCCTGAATCAACCACGTCCCCGCCGGACCCAGGCCCAGCGGAGCAGCGAGACCAAGGCCGCCCTGCTCGATGCCACCTTGGATTTGCTGGTCGAATCCGGCTACAAGGCAACCACTCTGACCGCAGTAGCCCATCGAGCCAAAGTTTCGCTGGGCGCGTTGCTGCACCACTTCCCCACCAAGAACGACTTGCTGGTGGCCGCGATCGGACACGCATTCGAGCGTCGCAGTGAGGAGTATCGCCGGACCATGGCCGAGGTGGATGCCGCCGAAGACAAGCTGGACGCCACGCTCGACCTGCTCTGGTCGATGTGGACCGGTCCCACGGTCACGGCATTCGTCGAATTGTGGGTCGCGGCCCGCACGGACGCCGATCTGGCCGGTGACGGCGACACCGGGAACGGGTTGCACCTGCTCTTCTCGCTGGTGACCGGATTGGCATTCTGCAACATGATCCCGGGGCATCACCCGTTGGCGTCCGATCGGGTCATCGAAAGGTTCAAAGCGATGGCTCGGCGCTCACCGTCGATGCCGACACGTTGATCGATCATCTGGTCGGCAATCGCCATCCTCGCCCCCTGATGCGCCCAGTCCCGGACGGGCAGGGGCGCTCCGGTTGAGCGGGCCGACCGGCGGCACGCAACTGGTGTCGATTCCGCACTGACCGGACCGACGTCCATGACGACCACCGCACCGACCTGTGTCGCCGCGATGAGGGAAAGCCCGCTACCCCTCCTTGGTGATCAGCTTGCGCAGCGCGACGCGGTCGGGCTTCAGCAGCTCTTCGATGCGGGGCTTGTTCACCTCGGCGACGATGATCTCGCCCACCTCCTGGTTGACCTCGCTGAAGATGCCGTGCGACTTCATCTTCGAGGTCTGGTACTGGTTGTCCTCGGTGGGCGTCACGTAGTACACCGCGTCAGCCTTGAAGCGGTGTACCAGCCACAGGTGGATCAAGGTCATCAGCCGCTTTTTGCGCAGCTTCTCGGCGAAGGTGTTCTGGTCGCGCACCGTGAGGATGCTGCGGCCGTGGCGGTCCTTGATGGGATCGAAGACGACATCGGCCAGCAGCTCGTCCTGGTTGCCGTAGATGCCGAGCACCAGTACCTCCGAGCCGGCACGGCGCGGCCGCAGTTGCGCCCGCAGCTTCTCGCCGAGACGGTAGTGCTCACTCCACAACGCCAGCCACTCCTCCAGCAGCTTCTTGGGCACCTCGGTCTGCACGAGGTGCTGATGCTGGGTTGAGCCTTTGCCCATGGCCTTGGTGGTCGCGGTGCGCCCGGAGGAGGCGGCCAGCGCCGCGTCGCTGCGCGGCCCGCCGACCAACGTCTGCGGCGTGCGATACGGCGACTCCA
>NZ_JBMIOP010000170.1:0-22178 GCF_049197365.1 Mycobacterium sp. THU-M104 | reverse complement strand
GTTCATGCTCGCTGCGCTGCGCGTGCTCCACGTTGACACCTCCCACGCGCCGGCCAGATCAGCCGCGATCGAGGGGAAGGCCACACTTATGACCTATCAGCTACCGTCCAGTAACATACGTTCATCGCAGGCGCCGGAACCAGGTCCGCGGGCATGAGAGCCGGGTGTGGGTTCGACGGTGAAGACGAGGAGGTCATGGCAGTGGACGTGCTGGTCACCGGCGGGGACACCGAAGTGGGGCGCACAGTTGCCGAGGCTTTCCGCGATGCCGGCCACAAGGTGACACTGGTGGGCGCACGCCGCAGCGAGGTCGAGATCGCCGCAAAGGAACTCGACGCAGACGCAATCGTCTGCAACACCACCGACCCAGCCGGCCTCGACGAGGCCCGTGGACTTTTCCCCCAGCATCTCGACACCATCGTCCACGTACCGGCGCCGTCCTGGGACGCCGCCGACCCGCGTACCTACTCGATCGCCGATACCGCGCACGCGTGGCGAAACGCCCTCGACGCGACGGTGCTGTCGGTGGTAATGACCGTGCAGGCAGTGGGCGACCATCTGCGCTCCGGCGGCTCCATCATCGGCGTGGTGACGGAGAACCCCCCGGCGGGCAGCATCGATGCCGCGATCAAGGCCGCCCTGTCGAGCTGGGTTGCCGGGCAGGCCGGCATCTTCGGCACGCGCGGAATCACAGTCAATGCCGTCGCCTGCGGGCGCAGCGCGCAGGCCGGCTACGACGGCCTCTCGCGCACACCCCCGCCGGTTGCGGCGGAATTCGCCCGCCTTGCGCTGTTCCTGACCACCCCGGCCGCCCGCCACATCACCGGCCAGACCCTGCACGTCAGCCACGGCGCGTTGACCCAGTTCGCCTGAACCCGTCGCGGTTGGCGCGGATCGCCGGTTTACCCCCCGCGGGCCGATCGTTACGGTAACTGGCGTGGCTAGACGACTCGGTCTGCAGATTCCCAACTTCTCCTATTGCACCGGGGTGGACCAGCTCTTCCCCACCGTGATCGCCGCGGCCGGCGAGGCGCTGCGTCCGCTCGTAGGTCTCTGAGGGCTTGTGGCAGGGGTCGCGCCAGCGGCGCCCGACATGACGAGTAACATGACCGATGAACTGGAAAGATGCGTTCGATGTGGTTGATCGCACACGCATGTGGCTTGGTTTGGCGGGTACCCCTGCGACTACGGTGATTGACGAGTCGGAATTACGCGCCAAGGAGCCCCTCAGGAGCAGCGGATACACATGAGCCCCCAGCCAGAAAGTACAGCTGGAGCCAGTCGTCGGCACCGGGTCGTCATCATCGGATCGGGATTCGGCGGACTCAACGCGGCAAAGATGCTGAAGCGAGCCGACGTCGAGGTCACGATGATCGCCCGCACCACCCATCATCTGTTCCAGCCGTTGCTGTATCAGGTGGCCACCGGGATCATCTCCGAAGGAGAGATCGCGCCCGCCACCCGGGTGGTGCTGCGCGACCAGCACAACCTTCAGGTGCTGCTGGGCAACGTCACCCACATCGACCTGGCCGACAAGCGGGTCGTCTCCGACTTGCTGGGGCACACCTACGAAACCCCGTACGACAGCCTGATCGTCGCCGCCGGCGCCGGCCAGTCCTACTTCGGCAATGACCACTTCGCCGAATTCGCGCCCGGCATGAAGTCGATCGACGACGCATTGGAGTTGCGCGGGCGCATTCTGAGCGCCTTCGAGCAGGCCGAGCGCTCCCGGGATCCGGAGCGCCGCACGAAACTGCTCACCTTCACCGTGGTCGGAGCGGGTCCGACCGGTGTCGAAATGGCAGGTCAGATCGCCGAATTGGCCGAGCACACGCTCAAGGGCGCGTTTCGGCACATCGACTCGACCAAAGCGAGAGTGATTCTGCTCGACGCCGCCCCCGCGGTGCTGCCGCCGTTCGGGGAGAAGCTGGGTCGGCGTGCGGCCGCGCGGCTGGAAAAAATGGGCGTGGAGATTCAGCTGGGCGCGATGGTCACCGACGTGGACCGCAACGGCATCACGGTCAAGGATTCCGACGGCACCGTCCGGCGCATCGAGTCCCAGTGCAAAGTGTGGTCCGCCGGCGTGTCGGCCAGCGGGCTCGGCCGGGACCTCGCCGATCAGTCGACTGTCGAACTGGATCGCGCCGGCCGGGTCAAGGTGCTGCCCGATCTGTCCATTCCCGGACACCCGAACGTATTCGTCGTCGGTGACATGGCCGCCGTCGAGGGTGTGCCGGGCGTGGCCCAGGGCGCGATCCAGGGCGCCAAGTATGTGGCCCGCACAATCAAGGCCGAACTGCGCGGAGCCGATCCGACGAAGCGGGAGCCTTTCCAGTACTTCGACAAGGGTTCCATGGCCACGGTGTCGCGGTTCTCGGCGGTAGCCAAGATCGGCCCCCTCGAGTTCAGCGGCTTCATCGCCTGGCTGGCTTGGCTGGTGCTGCACCTGGTGTATCTGGTCGGGTTCAAGAACCAGGTCACCACGCTGTTGTCCTGGGCGGTGACCTTCCTGAGCAACCGGCGCGGCCAGCTGACCATCACCGAGCAGCAGGCCTTTGCGCGGACGCGGCTCGAACAGCTGGCCGAACTGGCGGCCGAGGCACATCGCTCGGAAGACACCCGGGTCGCCAGTTAACTGGCCACTAACAGGACAGCACCTCGCCCTGCCAGGTGCTCAGCGTTCCCCCGTCGGCCAATGCCAGCACCGTCATCCGGGAATCGGCCCGTGCGGCCGAAGCGATTGCCGGATAACACAATTCGCTGACGTTGGCGCGCGGGGCGCCCAGCACGTCGTCAGCCAGGGAACCGGCGCCCAGCTCCACCCGGTGCCGTGTGAGCGGCCGGTCGGCGCGGTCGGCGCACAGCGCTCCCGACCAGAACCTGTCCCGCTCACCGTGCCTGCCGATCTGGACTCGCTCACGCAGCCGGATCGATGCCTCCTCGTGCAGCAGCACCGAGATGTCGGACAGGTGACGCGCATGGGCGGCCACGACCGTCGGCTCGAGGTCGATGTCAAGGTCGCCGGCAACCTCCACCTCCCAGCGTGCGCGTGAGGTCGGTGTCGCCGGTCCCGGCAGCGCGACGCTGGCTGCGGCGCTGCGGATTTTCAGCCGGGCTCCCGGCTCGACGACCACGCGAATTTCGATGGCGTCGCCGCCCAGTGGGTTCGCGGCCGCGGAAACCAGGTGGACCGTGTCCGGTGCGGTGCAGCGAGCAGTCACAGCGCCGGCCCGGCATTCGATGCGCGGCAACCGGTTGGGGGCTGCGATCACCAGGAGCTCGGAGCGCATCAGCGGCGGGCCGCCTCGCGCAGTTGTGTCCGGACCCACGCCAGCACACCGGTCGCGGCCGGGTCCTCGGTCAAGGATTGCAACACCGTCGGACGGCCCTCGCGCACCACGTCGGCGTCGCGGGCCATCACCTGCAGACTGGCGCCCACCGCCGACGCCAAGTCGGTTTTGTTCACCACCAACAGGTCCGAGAAGGTCACGCCCGGCCCACCCTTGCGGGGCACCTTGTCGCCGCCGGCCACGTCGACGACGAAGATCTGCACGTCGACCAGTCCCGACGAGAACGTGGCGGTGAGGTTGTCGCCGCCGGACTCGAGCAGGATCAGGTCCAGCGCGTCGTGAGCGGCGATCAGGTCGTCGATCGCATCGAGGTTGGCGGTGATGTCGTCGCGGATCGCGGTATGTGGGCAGCCACCGGTCTGCACGGCCGCGATCCGGTCATCTGGCAGCACCGCATGCCTGCGCAGGAAGTCGGCGTCCTCGGTGGTGTAGATGTCGTTGGTCACCACCGCCAGCGACAGCTCGTCGCGCAACTGCCGGCACAGCGCGGCGACCAGCGCCGTCTTACCCGAGCCGACCGGTCCCCCGATCCCGATCCGCAGCGGCTCACCGCGGCCGCGGACGCGTCGGGGCCGATCGGTGTGGGTGTGGGTGTGGGAATGCGTTGTCGTGTCGAACCTTTCAGGATGAGAACAACGGCCGCTCGCGTTCGGCGTGGCACTGTGCGAGCGTGTCGAGGAGCGGGTCGGACAGGTCGGCCAGTCCCTTGGCCGCTTCGGCGGCGGTGTGCTCGCACAGATCCGCGAGTCGAAACGTGCAGGCCGCGACGTCGGCCGGGTCCAGCGCGAGCAGGCGCTGCGCGGCCGTCGCCGTGCCGGTCATCGCGGTGTAGACGACGGTCAGCGCGCTCTGCTCGGGACTCAACCCGCCGGCGGCGCCGACCCGGCCCGCCGCAACGGCGAGGTGCGGGCGGGGGCCGATGGCATCCCAGTCCGCGTCCGGCCAGACCCGTCGCGCCAACCGGGTCAGCCCGCGGCCCTGGCTGCGCGAGGCTTGGCGGGCCGCCGGAGACGGGGTGCGCGCGTCGGCCTCCCGGTCGGCGCCTGCCGGGGTGAGCTCGCCGCGCTGCACCGCCGCCGCGATCGATGCAGCGACCAGCCCGTGGCTGCGAATCCTCCTGCACAGGAAGGCTTCCAGCGTTGCCATGTTAGTGACCAATCCGGTGGTGACGGCCTCTTCGACGCCGCCGGAGTGCACGTGCGCCCCGGTGGGCAGCCGCGAGTCCGCGAGGGTCAGTAACACCGCGAGAGACATCATGGGGCGATGGTCGGCCCCGCGGAATTGGAGGACATCCGCTCCTGTGGGCTCGGCATGCGGCCGGTGAACATAGTCGTTGATCCTTCCACGCCCAGGTATCGGTGCTGCCGAAGCCCGTCCACTGCGCCCGTCGGGAACGTGTCGCGGGAGGGTCAGAACAGAAAATAGCGCTGTGCCATCGGCAATTCGGTCGGCGGTTGTTCCGGCCAGACCTCGCCGTCGATGCGCACGGTGAAGGTGTCCGGGTCGACCTTGATGTCGGGCAGGGCGTCGTTGAGCGGGAGCTGCGCCTTGCCCACGGCGCGAACATCGGCGACCGGCACCAGCGGCCTGCGGACCGCGAGCGTGTCGGCCACACCGGCCTCGATGGCCTGTGGCGAGACGAAATGCACGGAGGTCGCCGCCGCGGTGGCCGGGGCGGCCCCGAACATCGGCCGCGGCAACACCGGCTGCGGGGTAGGGATGGACGCATTCGCGTCACCCATCGCCGCCCAGGCGATCATGCCGCCCTTGATGACCAGGTGCGAGCGCACCCCGAAGAACGCCGGCTCCCACAACACCAGGTCCGCGAGCTTGCCCACCTCCACTGAACCGATCTCACGATCCATGCCGTGGGCGATCGCCGGGCAGATGGTGTATTTGGCGACGTAGCGCTGCACCCGGTTGTTGTCCGCGGCACCGTCACCGGGCAGCGCCCCGCGACGGCGTTTCATCACGTGGGCGCTCTGCCAGGTGCGTATCACCGTCTCGCCGATGCGGCCCATGGCCTGCGAGTCGCTGCCCACGATCGCGATCGCGCCCATGTCGTGCAGCACGTCCTCGGCGGTCATCGTCGATCCCCGGATCCGGCTCTCGGCGAACGCCAGATCTCCGGGCACCGCGGGGTTCAGATGATGGCAGACCATCAGCATGTCCAGGTGCTCGTCGAGGGTGTTGCGCGTGTGCGGGCGGGTCGGGTTGGTGGAGCTGGGCAACACATTGGGTTGGCCGGCGACCCTGATGATGTCCGGCGCATGGCCACCGCCGGCGCCCTCGGTGTGATAGGTGTGGATCGAGCGGCCGGCGATCGCGGCCAGTGTGTCCTCGACGAACCCCATCTCGTTGAGGGTGTCGGTGTGCAGCGCCACCTGCACGCCCGCCGCGTCGGCCACCGTCAGGCAGGCGTCGATCACCGCCGGCGTGGATCCCCAGTCCTCGTGCAGTTTGAAACCCGATGCGCCACCGCGCAATTGCTCCCACAGCCCCTCGGCGCTGACGGTGTTGCCCTTGCCCAGCAGCGCGAAGTTGACCGGCCAGCCGTCCAGCGCTTCCAGCATCCGGCCCAGGTGCCAGGCGCCCGGGGTGACGGTCGTGGCCTTGCTGCCCTCGGCGGGCCCGGTGCCACCCCCGACGATGGTGGTGACGCCGGAGCCGATCGCCTCGGGAATGAGCTGCGGGCAGATCAGATGCACGTGGCTGTCGATCGCCCCCGCGGTCACGATCAGGCCGTTGCCCCCGATGACCTCGGTGGACGGCCCGACCACCAGGTCCGGGTGCACCCCCGACGTGATGTCGGGGTTGCCGGCCTTGCCCAGCGCGGTGATGCGGCCATCGCGAATCCCGCTGTCGGCCTTGATGATTCCCCAGTAGTCGAGGACGATCGCGCCGGTGATCACGGTGTCGGGCGCGCCCTCGGCCCGGGTGGCGCGCCCCTGGCCCATCGACTCGCGCAGCACCTTGCCGCCGCCGAACACCGCCTCGTCGCCGGCCAGACCCGGCCCGCCGCTGCGGTCCTCGGTGATCTCGACCAGCAAATCGGTAGCCGGACCCGGTCGCCGGTGGTGGGCCCGCACACCAGGGCGTAGCGGTCACGGGACAGTGGCGCCATCAGTCGTCGAGCCTTCCGGGGGGATCCAGTGTCAGCCCGTGCACCTCACGCCGCCCGCGCAGCGGAACCAGTCGCACCCGCTGGGGCACACCGGGTTCGAAACGCACGGCGGTCGCGGCGGGGACGTCCAGCCAGTGGCCGCGGGCGGCCGCGCGGTCGAACGACAACGCCTTGTTCGCCTGCGGAAGATGGACGTGACTGCCGACCTGGATCGGGCGGTCCCCGGTGTTGACGATCTCCATCTCGAGGCGCTTTGCGCCCGCATTGATCTCGATATCGCCTTTGCCGTAGAGGATTTCGCCGGGAATCATGCGATCGGGTGGTGAACGGTGACCAATTTGGTGCCGTCCGGGAACGTCGCTTCCACCTGCACGTCGTCGATCATCTCGGGTACTCCCTCCATCACGTCGTCGCGGGTCAGCACATCGCCGCCACTGGCCATCAGCTGGGCGACCGTGCGCCCGTCGCGGGCGCCCTCGAGGATGTGGTCGCTGATGAGCGCAAACGCCTCGGGGTGATTCAACCGCAATCCGCGGGCCCGGCGACGGCGGGCGAGTTCGGCGGCGTAGGACACCAGCAGTCGGTCCTGTTCGTGCGGCGTCAAGCGTATGTCGGATGATCCCGCCACGCCGCGATGCCGGGGCCGTCGAAACCCCGAGCGCCGTTATGTCCGCGTCAAGGCGTCGTCTCGAGGTTCTGCAGCCGCACCTGGCCCCGCGCCACGAGTCGGTCGGTCGCGTCGGTGATCGTGACCAGCCAGAGCTGCTGACGGCGCCCGCGATGGACGGGTTCGGCTCTGCCGTACACGGTCCCCGACCCGATGGACCGCAGGAAATCGGTGTTGTTGTTGACGCCGACGACGTTCCCGCCGCCCCGGGTGGCCAGCCAGGTGTAAGCCGCCACGCTGGCCATGCTCTCGACCATCGAGCAATAGACGCCGCCGTGCACGAGACCCATCGGCTGCAGCAGCTTCGGTGTGACATCGAGTTGCGCCCGGACGCCGTCCGGGCCGAGTTCGGTGTAACGCAGGCCCAATTCGGTGTCGAACGGCGCAGTGAAGTCTGGGCCGTCGCCGGGGGTGACCGCGTCTGTCAGTTGCACGTCCTCGTGTCTACACCATCGGCGCGCGACCATCGGCGCGCGACCATCGGCGCGTGCAGTGGCCGGCGTCCACGGGCCCGTCCCGGAAACGGGCGAGCCCCGTGCGCAGGGCACGGGGCTCGCCGATCGAGTGGACCGGGGGTCACTGCAGCCCACAGGACTCCGTCGCGGTCGATGCTGCTCGATCACGATTAGAATAGGAAAGGCTGCCCTAATTTACAAGCCCGGCCGGGCGGCTCAGCCGGCTGCCGTTACGACGAACGGTAGTAAGCCGGAGTACGCTGGTCGCGACGCTTGAGGAGATGAGCAAACTATGCCGAAGCTGACCAGGTTAGGGGAGCTCGAGCGCGCTGTGATGGACCACTTGTGGTCAACGCCGGAACCCCAGACGGTGCGCCAGGTCCACGAGGCGCTGTCGGCGCGCCGCGACCTCGCGTACACGACAGTGATGACGGTTCTGCAGCGGCTGGCCAAGAAGAACCTGGTGTCGCAGATCCGCGACGACCGTGCCCACCGGTATGCGGCCGTGCACGGCCGTGAAGAACTGGTCGCCGGGCTGATGGTCGACGCGCTGGCCCAGGCGGAGGACTCCGGGGGCCGGCAGGCGGCGCTGGTGCATTTCGTCGAGCGGGTCGGTGCGGACGAGGCGCAGGCTCTGCGGCGGGCACTCGCCGAATTGGAAGCACAACAGAGCACAACGCCGCCTGGTGGCGTGCCGGCGGATTCATAAGGGAGACTGGCGGCGTGTGCGCGCTGGTTTTCGCTCTCCTCGCGGTGGTGCTGGTCGGTCCCGCGCCGGCCGTGCTGGCACGCGCGACGTGGCCATTGCGCGCCCCGCGCGCCGCGATGGTGTTGTGGCAGGCCATCGCGCTGGCCGCGGTCCTGTCGACCTTCAGTGCGGGCATAACCATCGCCAGCTGGCTGTTGATGCCGGGTTCCGACGGGCGACCCACAGTCGGCGTCGTCGAGGCCGCGGCAAAGATGGGCTGGCCACTGTGGATGGCATGCGTCGCCACCTTCGCGCTGACCGTGCTGGTGGGTGTCAGATTGACGGTTGCGGTGGTGCGCGTCGTCATCGCCAATCGACGTCGGCGGGCGCATCACCGAATGGTGGTCGACCTCGTCGGGGTCGACCACGAGGCTGTCCGTGTGCAGCCGTGCGCACGGACCCGCGACCTGCGCGTGTTGGGGGTGGCTCAGCCGCTGGCCTACTGCCTGCCCGGAGTGCGCAGCCGCGTGGTCGTCAGCGAAGGGGCGCTGACGACTCTCACCGGAGACGAGGTCGCGGCCGTCCTGACCCACGAGCGGGCGCACCTGCGGGCCCGACACGACCTGGTGCTGGAGGCGTTCACCGCCGTGCACGCCGCCTTCCCCCGATTCGTGCGCAGCTCCAGTGCGCTGCGCGCCGTGGAGCTGCTCGTCGAACTGCTGGCCGACGACGCCGCTGTGCGCGCCGCCGGGCGCGCTCCCCTGGCAAGGGCGCTCGTTGCCTGCGCGTCGGGGCGGGCGCCGTCGGGCGCGCTGGCCGTCGGCGGTCCCAGCACGGTGCTACGGGTCCGTCGGCTTGCGGGGCGGTGCAACAGCCTGACCTTGTCGGTGGTCGCCTACTTGGCCGCGGCGGCCATCCTGGTTGTCCCCACCGTCGCGCTGGTGGTGCCGTGGCTCACCGAGCTGCGGCGACTTTTCGATCTGTAGCAGCAGCCGGACCGAAACCACCCGGCGGACGGGTACTCCGCTGTGCCACAGTGTGTCGGAAAGGCTTGCCACAGAAGTTCTCCAAACCGAGAGGCGCGAAGACATGAGTTCGTCGGAAACCAAGTCGGAAACCAAGTCGGCCACCCCGTCGGATGCCAAGCCGAACCGCACGGCCGGTACCGCTCAGATCGGCGTCACCGGCCTGGCCGTGATGGGCTCGAACATCGCCCGCAACTTCGCCCGGCACGGCTACACGGTGGCGCTGCACAACCGGACGGTCGCCAAGACCGACGCACTGCTCGCCGAGCACGGCGACGACGGCGAATTCGTGCGCTGCCAGACCATCGCGGAGTTCCTCGACGCGCTGGAGAAGCCGCGGCGGGTGCTCATCATGGTCAAGGCAGGCGAGGCCACCGACGCCGTCATCAACGAGCTCGCCGACGCCATGGAACAAGGCGACATCATCATCGACGGGGGCAACGCCCTCTACACCGACACCATCCGCCGCGAGAAGGCGATGCGGGAGCGCGGCCTGCACTTCGTCGGCGCCGGCATCTCCGGCGGCGAGGAGGGCGCGCTCAACGGCCCGTCGATCATGCCGGGAGGTCCGGCCGAGTCGTACAAATCCCTGGGCCCGCTGCTCGAGGAGATCTCCGCGCACGTCGACGGCGTCCCGTGCTGCACCCACATCGGCCCCGACGGCGCCGGTCACTTCGTAAAGATGGTGCACAACGGCATCGAGTACTCCGACATGCAGCTGATCGGCGAGGCCTACCAGCTGCTGCGCGACGGGCTCGGCAAGAACGCCGCTCAGATCGCCGACGTGTTCGACGAGTGGAACTCCGGCGAGCTGGACAGTTACCTGGTCGAGATCACCGCGCAAGTGTTGCGCCAGACGGACGCCAAGACCGGCAAGCCGCTCGTCGACGTCATCCTGGACGAGGCCGAGCAGAAGGGCACCGGACGCTGGACGGTGAAGTCGGCGCTGGATCTCGGGGTCCCGGTCACCGGCATCGCCGAGGCGGTGTTCGCCCGGGCGCTGTCGGGTTCGGCGACCCAGCGCACGGCCGCCAGCGGGCTGGCCTCTGGCGAGCTGGGCGCAAAGCCTTCCGATGCAGACCAATTCGTCGAAGACGTCCGGCAGGCCCTGTACGCGTCGAAGATCATCGCCTACGCGCAGGGCTTCAACCAGATCCAGGCCGGCAGCACCGAATACGACTGGGGCATCGCCCCCGGCGACCTGGCGACCATCTGGCGCGGCGGCTGCATCATCCGGGCGAAGTTCCTCAACCGCATCAAGGAGGCGTTCGACGCCGAGCCCGACCTGCCCACCCTGATCGTGGCCCCCTACTTCCGCAGCGCGATCGAGGCGGCAATCGACGGCTGGCGCCGCGTCGTGGTGAGCGCCACCCGGCTGGGCATCCCGGTGCCGGGCTTCGCCTCGGCGCTGTCGTACTACGACGCGCTGCGCGCCGAGCGGCTGCCGGCCGCGCTGACCCAGGGTCTGCGCGACTTCTTCGGCGCCCACACGTACGGGCGGATCGACGAGCCGGGCAAGTTCCACACACTGTGGAGCGGCGACGGCACCGAGGTGTCCGCCTAGCCCGTACCGGGCCGGACGGAAGGCGTGACGAGGTGGGGCGGCGATGAGGTTTCTGGACGGGCATCGACCCGGGTATGACCTGACCTACGACGACGTCTTCATCGTGCCGAACCGCTCGGAGGTCGCGTCGCGTTTCGACGTCGACCTGTCCACCGGTGACGGCGCGGGCACCACCATCCCGGTCGTGGTCGCCAACATGACCGCGGTCGCCGGGCGGCGGATGGCCGAGACGGTCGCGCGGCGCGGCGGCCTGGTGATCCTGCCGCAGGACCTGCCGATCCCCGCGGTCCAGCAGACGGTGGACTTCGTCAAGACCCGCGACCTGGTGCTGGACACGCCGGTCGTGCTCGAGCCCGACGATTCGGTGTCCGACGCGGTCGCGCTGATCCACAAGCGCGCGCACGGCGTCGCGGTTGTGGTGTTCGAGGGACGTCCCATCGGCGTGGTCGGCGAAGCGTCCTGTGTGGGCGTGGACCGCTTCACCCGGGTGCGCGACGTGGCCGTCGACGACTTCGTCGCCGCCCCGGTCGGCACCGACATGCGCAAGGTCTTCGACCTGCTCGAGCACGCCCCGATCGGGGTCGCCGTGGTGACCAACGCTGACGGGACGCTGGCCGGAGTGCTGACCCGCACCGGCGCCATCCGCGCCGGGCTCTACACCCCGGCCACCGACGCGCGCGGGCGGCTGCGCATCGGCGCCGCCGTCGGCATCAACGGCGACGTCGGGTCCCGGGCCCGCTGGTTGGCCGAAGCGGGGGTCGACGTGTTGGTCATCGACACCGCGCACGGGCATCAGGTCAAGACGCTCGAGGCGATCGCCGCGGTCTCCGAGGTGGTCTCCGAACTGGACCGCGACCTGCCGCTGGTGGCGGGCAATGTGGTGTCGGCAGAGGGCACCCGGGACCTGATCGAGGCCGGGGCCCGCATCGTGAAGGTCGGAGTCGGGCCCGGCGCGATGTGCACCACCCGGATGATGACGGGTGTGGGTCGGCCGCAGTTTTCCTCGGTGGTCGAATGTGCCGCAGCCGCCAGGGCACTGGGCGGCCATGTGTGGGCCGACGGCGGGATCCGCCACCCGCGCGACGTGGCGCTGGCGTTGGCCGCCGGCGCGTCCAACGTCATGATCGGGTCGTGGTTCGCCGGCACCTATGAATCGCCCGGCGACCTGCTGTGGGACCGGGACCGCCAGCCCTACAAGGAGAGCTACGGGATGGCGTCCAAGAGGGCGGTCGTCGCGCGCAGCGGTGCCGACACGGCCTTCGAACGGGCCCGCAAGGCGTTGTTCGAGGAAGGTATCTCGACGTCGCGGATGGGACTCGACCCCGCCCGTGGCGGCGTCGAGGACCTGATCGACCAGATCACCTCGGGAGTCCGCAGCACCTGCACCTATGTCGGTGCCGCCAACCTCGCCGAGCTGCACGAGCGAGCCGTCGTCGGCGTGCAGTCGGCCGCGGGGTTCGCCGAGGGTCATCCGCTGCCCCTGGGCTGGTGACAACGCCCTGAACACGTGGCAAAGGAAGCGTCCGGGCCGGCCGTTCCGGGACGGACGGGAATTTCGCTACCATGGCAATTCCTGTGATTCCCGCCCGCAGCACACCGCTGCGCGGCATCGAGCGAAGGGGATGACGTGCCGCAGGCACGCCTCGAGGCCGCGTACCCGCGGGTGAAATCGCCGCCCGCCGCGTTCCCGGGAACACCGTGAACCTCACCGCCGGCTGGGTCAGCGTGCTGGCCATCGCCGTGTTGATCGTCGCCAACGCGGTCTTCGTCGCGGCCGAGTTCTCGTTGACCGCGCTGGACCGCAGCACCGTGGAAGCCAATGCCCGCGCCGGAGCGCGCCGCGACCGGTTCATCCAGCGCGCCCAGAACACGTTGTCCTTCCAGCTCTCGGGTGCCCAGCTCGGCATCTCCATCACAACGCTGGTGACGGGTTACCTGACCGAGCCCATGGTCGCCGATCTGCCGCATTCGTGGCTGGACGCGCTCGGGGTGTCCGATCCGGTAGGCGACGGCGTCATGGCGTTGCTCGTGATGGTGGTCGTGACATCGGTGTCCATGGTGTTCGGCGAACTGGTTCCCAAGTACCTCGCGGTGGCAAGCCCGTTGGCGACCGCGCGCGCCGTCGTGAGCGCGCAGCTGTTGTTCTCGCTGCTGCTCACCCCCGCGATCCGGTTGACCAACGGCGCGGCGAACTGGATCGTCCGCAAGCTGGGCATCGAACCGGCCGAGGATTTGCGGTCGGCACGTTCGCCACAGGAGTTGCTGTCGCTGGTGCGCACCTCGGCGCGCACCGGCGCCCTGGACGCGGCCACCGCATCGCT
Organism: Mycobacterium sp. THU-M104; assembly: GCF_049197365.1. Taxonomy (NCBI): domain Bacteria; kingdom Bacillati; phylum Actinomycetota; class Actinomycetes; order Mycobacteriales; family Mycobacteriaceae; genus Mycobacterium; species Mycobacterium sp. THU-M104. Next base: position 8,984 of record NZ_JBMIOP010000170.1, on the reverse strand, counting down.
GGTGCGGCGATCGCTGCAGTTCGGCACCCGGACCGCCGAGGAACTGATGACGCCCAGGTCGAAGATCGTGGCACTGCACACCGGCGGCAGCGTCGCCGACCTGATCGCAGCGGCCGCCGAGTCCGGATTCTCCCGCTTCCCCATCGTCGACGGCGACCTCGACGAAACCGTCGGCATCGTGCACGTCAAACAGGTGTTCGCGATCCCGCCCGCCGACCGCGCGCACACGCCGCTGACCACGCTGGCCCGGCCGGTCCCGGTGGTGCCGTCGACGCTGGACGGCGACGCGGTGATGGCACTCATCCGTACCAGCGATCTGCAGACCGCGATGGTCGTCGACGAGTACGGCGGCACCGCGGGGATGGTCACCCTCGAGGACCTGATCGAGGAGATCGTCGGCGACGTCCGCGATGAGCACGACGACGCGACCCCGGACGTGATGGCGGCCGGCCGCGGCTGGCGGGTGGCGGGCCTGCTGCGCATCGACGAGGTCGCCGCCGCCACCGGCTACCGCGGGCCCGAGGGCCCCTACGAGACGATCGGCGGCCTGGTGCTGCGCGAACTCGGCCACATCCCGACAGCCGGCGAGACCGTGGAGCTGCCGTCGCTGGACTCCGACAGGTTGATGGGCGCGCCGGGGCGCTGGCAAGCGACGGTTGTCCGGATGGACGGACACCGCATCGATCAGCTCGAGTTGACCGAGCTGGGTGGTCGGGACCGTCTGCCGGACGGGCACCGCCGGTGAGCGACACGATGAGACTGCTGCTGGCGATCCTGCTGATCGGGGTGAACGCCTTTTTCGTCGGTGCGGAGTTCTCGCTGATCTCGGTGCGCCGCGACCGTCTGGAGGCGCTGGCCGAGCAGGGCAGGAACAGGGCGGTCACCGTGATCCGCGCCGGTGAGCAACTGTCGTCGATGCTGGCCGGCGCCCAACTGGGCGTCACGGCCGCCTCGCTGCTGCTCGGCCGGATCGGCGAGTCGGCGGTGTTCAACCTGCTGGCGACGGGATTCGGGCTGGCCGGTCTGCCCCCGACGTTGCTGCACACCCTGTCGTTCGCCATCGCGCTGGCGATCGTGGTGACGTTGCACGTGCTGCTCGGCGAGATGGTGCCGAAGAACATCGCGCTGGCCGGTCCGGAGCGCACGGCCATGCTGCTGGTCCCGCCGTACCTGGCCTACGTGCGAATCGCCCGGCCGTTCATCGCGCTCTACAACCGCTGCGCCAACGCCGTCCTGCGGGTGCTGGGCGTCGAGCCGAAGGACGAACTCGAGAGCGCAGTCAACACCGCGGTGCTCAACGAGATGATCGCCGAGTCCGTCTCGGAAGGTCTGCTGGATCCCGAAGAGTACAGCCGGCTGACGCGGGCGCTGCAGGTTCGCAGTCGGGTGGTCGGGGACGTGGTCGTACCACTGGCTGCGATCAGGGCGGTGCCGGCGGCCGCGGCGGGCTCCGGGCCCACCGTCGGCAGCGTCGAACAGGCGCTGGCCGAGACCGGGTACTCGCGATATCCGGTCGAGGACCCGGACGGCCACTTCGTCGGCTACCTGCATATCAAGGACGTGCTCGCCCTCGGCGGCGATCCCGGTTCCGCGATCGACCTGGCGGTGGTGCGGCCACTGCCGCGAGTGCACACCTCGCTGCCGCTGGCCGAGGCCCTGTCCCGGATGCGGCGCGACAACAGCCATCTGGCCCTGGTGACCGGCGGTGAAGGCTCTGACATCGGCCGGGTGATCGGGATGGTGGCCATGGACGATCTGGTCGAAGACCTGGTCGGAGCCATGAACCAGGCCTAGCGAAAACCTCGGCGGAGCCCGCGCCGGCGTGGTGGGAGTGGCCGGCGGGGAGAACAGCGCTGACCCGTATGATCGCTACGGCCGCCGGTGAGGAAACGTACCGGGGCCGAGGTGTGCGCACCGCGGCGTGAGCGTTGCCGGCAAGCAGTGCTCGACGGCGCCCGCGATGTCATCGGGGACGCGGTCAGCGGATCGTGACCTGCTGCGGGGTCGGCCGGCGAACGGTCGTCGCGCTGCCTGTCGGTAGGCTGACGCCATTGCCAGTTGAGGGCCGGAGATGCGAGCGGGCCCGTTACGGAGGAGAGAAATGACTGATCGCGTGTCGGTGGGCAACGTGCGGGTCGCCCGGGTGCTCTACGACTTCGTGAACAACGAGGCACTGCCCGGCACCGATATCGACCCGGACAGTTTCTGGGCGGGCGTCGACAAGGTCGTCACCGACCTCGGCCCGCAGAACCAGGATCTGCTCAACCGGCGCGACGAGCTGCAGGCCCAGATCGACAAGTGGCACCGGCACCGGGTGATCGAGCCGATCGACCCGCAGGCATACCGGGAGTTCCTCTCCGAAATCGGCTACCTGCTGCCCGAGCCGGAGGACTTCACGATCACCACGTCCAACGTGGACCCTGAGATCACCACGACCGCCGGCCCTCAGCTCGTGGTCCCGGTCACCAATGCCCGATTCGCGCTCAACGCGGCCAACGCCCGCTGGGGCTCTCTCTACGATGCCCTCTACGGCACCGATGTCATCCCGGCAAGTGACGGCGCCGAGCAAGGCAGCGGCTACAACAAGGCCCGCGGCGACAAAGTGATTGCCTACGCGCGCACGTTCCTGGACGAGGCGGCACCTCTTGCGTCGGGGTCGTGGACGGAAGTGACGGCGCTGAGCATCGCCGACGGCCGGCTGCAGATCGACGTCGGTTCGGAGACCACCGGATTGGCCAGCCCGGAGAAGTTCGTCGGATACAGCGGCGAACTCGGCTCCCCCAACTGGTCGGTGCTGCTGGTCAACAACGGACTGCACATCGAGATCCAGATCGATCCGGAGTCGCCGATCGGCAAAACCGACGCCGCCGGCATCAAAGACGTGGTGCTCGAGTCGGCGGTCACCACCATCATCGACTTCGAGGACGCCGTGTCGGCCGTCGACGCCGACGACAAGGTCGGCGCCTATCGCAACTGGCTGGGTCTGAACAAGGGCGACCTGGCCGCCGAGGTCAGCAAAGACGGCAAGACGTTCACCCGCGTCCTCAACGAGGACCGTGGCTACACCACCCCCGACGGCGGCGAGCTCACCCTGCCCGGCCGCAGCCTGATGTTCGTGCGCAACGTCGGTCACCTGATGACCAATGACGCGATCGTCGACGCGGAAGGCAACGAGGTTTTCGAGGGCATCCAGGATGCGTTGTTCACCGGGCTGTGCGCCATCCACGGCCTGACCGCCGGCGACCCCCACGGCCCGCTGGCCAACAGCCGCACCGGCTCGGTCTACATCGTCAAGCCCAAGATGCACGGCCCCGACGAGGTCGCCTTCACCGCAGAGCTGTTCAGCCGGGTCGAGGATGTGCTCGGGCTGCCGCAGAAGACCATCAAGGTCGGCGTGATGGACGAGGAGCGGCGCACGACGGTCAACCTGAAGTCGTGCATCAAGGCCGCCGCCGACCGGATCGTGTTCATCAACACCGGTTTCCTGGACCGCACCGGCGACGAGATCCACACCTCGATGGAGGCCGGACCGATGGTGCGCAAGGGCACCATGAAGAGCCAGCCGTGGATCCTGGCTTACGAGGACAACAACGTGGACGTCGGCCTGGCGACGGGTTTCGCCGGCCACGCCCAGATCGGCAAGGGCATGTGGACGATGACCGAGCTGATGGCCGACATGGTCGAGCAGAAGATCGCCCAGCCCCGCGCCGGCGCCAGCACCGCCTGGGTGCCCTCGCCGACCGCTGCGACGCTGCACGCGATGCACTACCACAAGGTCGACGTCGCGGCGGTGCAGAAGGAGCTGGCAGGCAAGAGGCGCGCCACCGTCGACCAGCTGCTGACCATCCCGCTGGCCAAGGAACTCGCCTGGGCTCCGGAGGAGATCCGCGAGGAGGTGGACAACAACTGCCAGGGAATCCTGGGCTACGTGGTGCGCTGGATCGACCAGGGAGTGGGTTCCTCCAAGGTGCCCGACATCCACAACGTGGACCTCATGGAGGACCGCGCCACCCTGCGGATCGCCAGCCAGTTGCTCGCGAACTGGCTGCGCCACGGCATCATCACCAGCGAGGACGTCCGGGCCGGGCTGGAGCGGATGGCCCCGATGGTCGATCAGCAGAACGCCGGCGACAAGGCCTACCGGCCCATGGCGCCCGACTTCGACGACAGCATCGCGTTCCTGGCCGCCCAGGACCTGATCCTGTCGGGCGCCCAGCAGCCCAACGGCTACACCGAGCCGATCCTGCATCGGCGCCGGCGGGAGCGTAAGGCGCGCGACGCGGGTTAAAGCCGCCGTCGCTCGATACCGGGCTCCACACGCGATGAACCAGTTGACGTGACCAGTCGACGGAAAGGCGGCGGACGGCGGTATGGGTAGGCACAGCAGGCCCGACCCCGACGAGCCGGTCGATCAGCCCTCCGGCGAGCACGGCACGGGCGACGGGTTCGAGACGAACGGGCCGTGGGACCGTCTCCCGACGCCGGAGTTCGCCCCGCGTGGACCCGGCCGTGAAGCGGCGGACGAGGCCGACACCGACACCGACACCGACACCGACGAGGACGAATCCTCCGACGCCGAGGATCGCTATCCCGCCGACGGCGCGTTCGGCGCGAGAACGCCAGACGAGGATCCCCAGCTCGCGCCGCGCCCGGCGCCATCGCTGTTCCGGGGCGGGCACCGGGGCCTCGGCGACTGGCGCGGCGGCCACCGCAGCGTCGGCGGCCGCCGGGGGGTCAGCCTCGGGGTGATCGTGGCGCTGGTGGCCGTCATCGTGGTGGTCGGCACGGTGATCCTGTGGAGCTTCTTCGGCGACGCGTTGTCCAACCGCTCCCACCGCGGCGCGGTGCGCTGCGTGGGCGGCAAGGAGGACGTCGCGGTCATCGTCGACCCGTCGATCGCCGATCCGGTGCAGGAGCTCGCGGAAAGCTACAACGCCGCGGCCGGTCCGGTCGGCGACCACTGCATGGTGGTGAAGGTCAAGGCGGCCAACGGCGACGCCGTCCTCGACGGGTTCATCGGCCAGTGGCCGGCCGAGTTGGGCGAGCGCCCGGCATTGTGGCTCCCGGGCAGCTCGGTGTCCGTCGCGCGGCTCGCCGCGGCCACGGGCCCGAAGACGATCAGCGACAGCCGGTCGCTCGTGACGTCGCCGGTGGTGGTCGCCCTGCGCCCCGAACTCGAGCACGCCCTGCGCAACCAGAACTGGGCCACGCTGCCCGGCCTGCAGGCCAATCCGAACGCCCTGGACGGACTGAGCCTGCCGGGCTGGGGGTCGCTGCGGCTGGCATTGCCGACGAGCGGCAACGGTGACGCCTCGTTCCTGGCCGGAGAGGCGGTCGCGGTCGCCTCGGCGCCGGCCGGCACCCCGGCCACCCAGGGCATCGGCGCGGTCAACACGCTGCTTCGCTCCGAGCCCAAGCTGGCGGACAACTCGGTCGTGGAGGCGATGAACGCGCTGCTCAACGCGGATGATGTCGCATCGGCGCCGGTGCATGCCGTGATCACCACCGAACAGCAGGTGTTCCAGCGCGGCCGGTCGCTGTCGGATGCCAAGGGCAAGCTGAGCGCCTGGCTGCCGCCCGGACCGCCGCCGGTGGCCGACTATCCCACGGTGCTGCTCAGCGGCGAGTGGCTGACGCAGGAGCAGGTCGCGGCGGGCAGCGAGTTCGCCCACTTCATGCGCAAGCCCGAACAACTCGACAAGCTGGCTGCAGCAGGATTCCGGGTCGACGGCGTCGCACCGCCGAGCAGCCCGGTGACGGGCTTCCCGGCGCTTTCGGCCGCCCTGTCGATCGGTGACGACGGGCTGCGCGCCACGCTGGCCGAGGCGATGGCCGCGCCGCTCAACGGGCTGGCTGCCACCATCATGCTCGACCAGTCGATGCCGACCGACGACAGCGGCAAGACCCGGCTGGCCAACGTGGTCGCGGCGCTCGAGGGCACGATCAAGTCGCTGCCGCCCTCCGATGCCCTGGGCCTTTGGACTTTCGACGGTCACGAGGGCCGCGCCGAGGTGACGACCGGACCGCTGTCCGACCCGGTCAACGGCCAACCCCGGTCGGCGGCACTGATGGCCGCGTTGGACAAGCAGTACTCCTCGCCGGGGGGTACGGTGTCGTTCACGACACTGCGCATGCTCTACCAGGACAGACAGTCCAACTTCCACGCCGGCCAGACGAACTCCATCCTGGTCATCACCGCCGGGCCGCACACCGACCAGACGCTCGACGGTGCGGGGCTGCAGGACTTCATCCGGACCAGCGCCGACCCGGCCAAGCCGATCGCGGTCAACGTCATCGACTTCGGCGCCGACCCGGACCGGGCGACCTGGGAGGCCGTCGCACAACTCAGCGGCGGTAGCTACCGGAACCTGGCCACCTCGGCCTCCCCCGAGCTCGCCGCGGCACTCGACACGTATTTGGGCTGAGTGGCCCTCGGCGGACTACGCGAACGCCTCCACTGGCGGGCAGGAGCAGACCAGGTTGCGGTCGCCGTAGGCGCCGTCGATGCGGCGCACCGGCGGCCACACTTTGGTCCGGAAGCCCGTGCCCAGCGGGTAGGCGGCCTGCGCGCGGGTGTAGGGGTGATCCCAATCGTCGATCAGCAGGCACTGCGCGGTGTGGGGTGCGTTCCGCAGGGGGTTGTCGTCCACCGGCCACTCCCCCGCGCCGACCCGGTCGATCTCACCCCGAATGGCGATCATGGCGTCGCAGAACGCGTCTATTTCGGTCAGCGTCTCGCTCTCGGTGGGCTCCACCATCAGCGTGCCGGCCACCGGGAAGCTCATCGTCGGCGCGTGAAAGCCGTAGTCCGCCAGGCGTTTCGCCACGTCGTCGACGGTCACGCCGGTCGCCTTGGTGATGCCGCGCAGGTCGAGGATGCACTCGTGGGCGACCATGCCGTTCTCGCCGGTGTAGAGCACCGGGAAGTACTCGTCGAGGCGCCGGGCGATGTAGTTGGCCGAGGCGATCGCGGTCAGCGAGGCCGCGCGCAGGCCCGCCGCGCCCATCATCCTGATGTAGGCCCAGGTGATCGGCAGGATCGAGGCCGAGCCGTACGGCGCCGACGCCACCGGGTGCCCCGCGGGCAGCTCGGGGGCCAACGGGTGACCCGGCAGGAACGGCGCGAGGTGGGATCGCGCCGCCACCGGCCCGACGCCCGGACCCCCACCGCCGTGCGGGATGCAGAACGTCTTGTGCAGATTCAGGTGGCTGACGTCGCCGCCGAACCTGCCGGGCCGGGCCAGCCCGACGAGCGCGTTGAGGTTGGCGCCGTCGATGTAGACCTGGCCGCCGGCGTCGTGGGTGGCCGCGCAGATGTCGGCGACGTCGTGCTCGTAGACCCCGTGCGTGGAAGGGTAGGTGATCATCAGCGCCGCCAGCCGGTCGGCGTGCGCGGCGACCTTGTCTCGCAGGTCGTCGAGGTCGACGTCGCCGTTCCCGCGGCAGGCCACCACGACCACCCGCATACCGGCCAGCGCAGCCGAGGCGGCGTTGGTGCCGTGCGCGCTGGACGGGATCAGGCAGACGTCGCGGTGCGGTTCGCCCCTGCTGGCGTGGTAGTCGCGGATCGCCAGCAATCCGGCGTACTCGCCCTGCGAGCCGGCATTGGGTTGCAGGCAGACCGCGTCGTAGCCGGTGATCTGCACCAGCCAGCTCTGAAGGTCGGCGATCAGGCGACGCAGCCCGGGGGCGTCGGAGACCGGGGCGAACGGATGCTGGCGCGCGAATTCCGGCCAGGTGATCGGCTCCATCTCCGCGGCGGCGTTGAGCTTCATGGTGCACGAGCCGAGCGGGATCATGCTGCGGTCCAGGGCGATGTCCTTGTCCGCCAGGGTGCGCAGGTAGCGCATCATCGCCGTCTCGGTGCGGTACTGCGTGAACGCCGGGTGGGTCAGGAACTCCGACGTGCGGGTGGCGATACCCGCGCCCACCGGCTCGGCGGGCGACACCCCGAACGCCTCCAGCACCGCGGCCACGTGGTCAGCCGTGGTGGCCTCGTCGCACGCCACCGACACGTGGTCGGCATCGACGCGCCACAGGTTGATCCCCTTGACCTTCGCCGCGGCGACGACGGCGTCCGCCCGTGCGGGCACCCGGGCCAGGACGGTGTCGAAGTACGTGTCGTGCACGGCGGCGTCGCCGAGTGCGGCGGCGATCGTCTCGGCGTGACCGTGCACCCGGCGGGCGATGGCGGTCAGCCCCTCGGCGCCGTGGTAGGCGGCGTACATGGCTGCCATCACCGCCAGCAGCACCTGCGCGGTGCAGATGTTGCTCGTCGCCTTGTCGCGGCGGATGTGCTGCTCGCGCGTCTGCAGCGCCAGCCGGTACGCCGGGTCGCCGTCACCGTCGACGGACACGCCGACCAGCCGGCCCGGCAGCTGGCGCGCGTGCTGGGCGTGAACCGCGAGATACCCGGCATGGGGTCCGCCGAATCCCATTGGCACACCGAATCTTTGGCTGCTGCCGAACGCCACGTCGGCGCCGATCTCGCCGGGTGGGGTGATCAGCGTGCAGGCCAGCAGGTCGGCCCCGACGGCGACCAGCGCGCCGCGGTCGTGTGCCTGCGCCACCAGGGCAGCCCAGTCGGTGACCCGGCCGCTGGCCCCGGGCAGCTGGGCGATGACCCCGAAGAACTCGCCGTCGGGCAGCCCCTCACGCAGGTCGACGCTGACGATCTCGATGCCCAGCGGCCGGGCCCGCGTGGCCAGCACCGCGGCGGTCTGGGTGAAGACGTCGACGTCGACGGCCAGCCGGTTCGACACATCCCGGGCCGCGCGGTGCATCAGCGTCATCGCCTCGGCGGCCGCGGTCCCCTCATCGAGCATCGACGCATTGGCGATCTCGAGCCCGGTGAGGTCGGCCACCATCGTCTGGAAGTTCAGCAGCGCCTCCAGGCGGCCCTGGCTGATCTCGGGCTGATACGGCGTGTACGCGGTGTACCAGGCCGGGTTCTCCATGATGTTGCGCAGCAACACCGGTGGGGT
>NZ_JBMIOP010000182.1:0-44733 GCF_049197365.1 Mycobacterium sp. THU-M104 | reverse complement strand
GCGGCTGCTGGGCTGGCAGCGCCAGATGCTGGCGCAGATCGAGGTGCCGTACCGGGTGATCGACGTCGCCGCGGGCGACCTCGGCTCGTCGGCCGCCCGCAAATTCGACTGCGAGGCGTGGGTGCCCACCCAGGGGACCTATCGGGAGCTGACGTCGACGTCGAACTGCACCACCTTCCAGGCGCGCCGGCTGTCGACCCGCTTCCGCGACAACCAGGGCAAGCCGCGGGCCGCGGCGACTCTCAACGGCACCCTGGGCACCACGCGATGGTTGGTGGCGATCCTGGAGAACCATCAGCAGCCCGACGGGAGCGTGCGGGTCCCCCAAGCTCTCGTCCCGTTCGTCGGCGTCGAGGTGCTGGAGCCGAAGGCCTGACCCGTCCGCCTCCGACGGGTGTGCGGCTGGCGCCGCCGCACTATCATCTGACAAGCATCGGCAACCCACGTCGGGTGCGTTGCAAGGGGTACCCCGGAAGGGGGAGACGGTGACCACGATGAAGTGGGTCGGTCGCTGGTGGCGCCAAACCGATGATTACGAACAGCTCATCAGTCACCTGCGCACCCGCGGGATGCCGCACCTTGTCCGGGCCGCGATCTCGCTGATCTCCGCCGGGCTGGCCCTGGCCGCGCTCGCGACCGTGTGGACTCCCACCGGCCCGCGGGGGACGGCTCAGGTCGCCTGCGTCGTGCTCGCCTGCGGCAGCGCCGCGATCGTCGCCGCGGTGTGGGCGGTGTGCTGGCCGCCCCGGGACCGGGCCGTCCGGCTGGCCCTGCTGACCAACACCAGCATCGCGCTGGCGGTGTTGGCCCAGAGCCATCCTGTCGCCGCCCTGCTCGTGTGCACGACGTTCGGGATCAACGCCTGCTATGTCGCGGTGTTCCACACGGCGCGCCAGATGGGGTACTGCGTTGCGGTCGCCGCCGCCGTGGGAGCATTCGAGGCCGATCGGATCGCCGGACGGTACGGCCTTGCCGCTGCCGGGGTCAGCTACTTGTTGATCCTGATGCTTGACGCGGCCATGCCATTCGCGCTCCAGACCATCACCTACATGTTGCGCACCGACGCGGTGCTCGCCGACCGCGACCAACTCACCGGATTGCTGAACCGGCGCGCATTCCGTCGGCGCGCCAAAGTGCGGTTGCAGGAGCAGCGCGTCGAGTTCGGGCATTTCGTCGTCGCCGTGATCGACCTGGACCGCTTCAAACTGCTCAACGACGTCCACGGGCACGGCACCGGCGACGACGCGCTGGTGTCGGTGGCGCGGGCGTTGCGCGCCGGCGCCGACGGTACCGCGGTCATCGGGCGCGTGGGCGGCGAGGAGTTCCTGGTGGCCGACGCCTGGTCCCCCGACGAGGTGCGGGTGCGAGCGGAACGGCTCTGCGCCGCGATCGCCGCGCTGCCCTTCGGTGTCACCGCCAGCGTCGGGACCGCCGGTGTGCACGGGCGTTTCCCGGACCGGGACAACGACGAATTGCTCAATGAGCTGATCTCGGTCGCCGACGCCGCGATGTACGCCGCCAAACGCCGCGGCGGCAACTTGGCCGGCCGCCACGTGCCCCTGACCTTGTGCTGCGGCGACGGGCCCGGCGCCGAGAAAAATTAGGCGTCCACGGTATCTGGGCAGTGCGGGTTGCCACGGTGGGCCGGGGATCACCTTCATCCCCGGCTACAACGCCGGCCGCGCGGCGCTCGAGGAACGGCGCGGTGAGACATCCAGGCGGCTGAACAGGCCGCTGTGGTAGAGCCGGGCGCATTCCGCTCGCCTGACCTTGCCGCTCGTGGTGATCGGGATGGAGCCGGGGGAGACCAGGACGACGTCGGAAACGCCCACGCCGTGCGAGGCCGAGATCGCCGCGGTCACCTCACGCGTGACCACGCGGAGCCGGTCCGCGTCACCGCGCGGACCGAATTCGGCGACGGCAACCAGCTTTTCGGTACCGTCGCCCGGAACCGCGATCGCCGCGCAGCGGCCCCGGGTGATCTCCTGGATGGTCGCTTCGATGTCGTCGGGAGAATGGTTGCGCCCGTAAATGATCAGCAAGTCCTTGATGCGGCCGATCACGAACAGTTCGCCGCCGGAGACGAAGCCGGAATCGCCTGTTCGGAGCCAGGGCGACTCGGGTGTCCCCGGCGACGGCGCAGAGATTCTTTCTCCGAAGGTCCGCTCCGTGTCCCCCGGCCTCTGCCAGTAGCCGGCCGCCACGTTGTCGCCGAATACCCAGATCTCGCCGACCGTGCCCTCCGGACACTCGATGCGGGTGTCGGGATCGACGATCCGCACGAGCGGTGATGCCCGCAGGGGGTAGCCGACCAGCGCGGTGCCCGCCGCGTCCGGGCACCGCCGGGCGCGGCCCTCGGCGAGTTGCCCGGAGTCGAAGTGGGCGATCGACGCCGGTCGACCGGGATCGCCGGCCGCCACGTACACCGTGGCTTCAGCGAGTCCGTAGGAGGGTCGGAGGACCGAGGCGCGCAGGTTGAAACGGGCGAAGCGCTCGGCGAAGCGCTCGAGGGTGGCGGGTTGTACACGTTCGCTCCCGCTGAGGATGGTGTGCACGTTGCCGAGATCGAGGCCGGCCATATCGTCGTCCGACGATTTGCGCGCGGCCAGTTCGAACGCGAAATTGGGGGCCGCCGAAAATGCCCGAGAATTGGTCGCCAGCAACTGCATCCACCGGTGAGGTCGCTGTAGGAACGACGCCGGACTCGTGAGCACGGCGTGAAATCCGCTCAATATCGGCGCGCAGATTCCGAGCACCAAACCCATGTCGTGATAGAACGGCAGCCATGACACCAGCGTGAGGTCCAACGGTGCGACGCCCCCGCTGTCAGCGAAGTAGCCGGACATCAGCTGCGCGAAATTCGTCAGGACGTTCTCGTGGGAAATCATCACTCCCGTCGGCTCACGGGTCGATCCCGATGTGTACTGCAGGTAGGCCGTGTCCGGGAAGTCGGCGCGCCCGCAACCGGATGCCAGCGGGGAGTCGCTGCTCAGCAAATCGGTCTCGATGATCGACGGGGCGGACTCGAACGGCAACGCCGTCACCCGCCGAACGACATCGCCGACGACGGAGGATGTCGTGAGAATTGCGGTGGGCGCGGCGTCGCGCAGCACCGAGTCGACCCGTTCGTCGGCGGCGCCGCCGAGGTCGCCGGTGAGCGGAACCGCGATGACCCCGGCCTCCAACGCGCCCAGAAAAGCCACCACATAATCGAGCCCCTGCGGCGCGAGGAGCACAGCGCGGTCGCCGGGTGATGCAACAATCCGGAGTTCCCGCGCCACAGCGAGAACCCGCCGATACGTCTGCGACCAGGTGAGGCTTTCGCGGAGACCGGCCGGGTCCCGTTCGTAATCGACGAACGTGAAACCCGTGCCGTCGGGCGCCAGGGTGGCGCACTCGCGCAGCATCGCCGGAACGGACCGCTCGATCACGAGGCGCCACCCTACCCGCGGGCGATTTTGCGGCGAACCCGCGATTTCGGACTGCATCGGCGAAGCGGCCGCTACGCTGTCGCTCAACTCGGCGTGCGGACTTCGGCCTCGATGCCGGGGCGGTGCCACCTCCCTGACGTAGGTGCCCTGCCGGATCGGAACCGACCACCACGGCGTGAACCGCTGGCGAGAGAGGTAACGCTTGACGGACGTGGCCCCCCCACATGTGACCCCGGTCGCCGTAGTCGGCATGGCCTGCCGGCTGCCGGGGGGGATCGACTCTCCCGAGCTGCTGTGGGCGGCGCGGCTCGATGGCGGCGACGCGACCGCCGAATCGTCTCGGCAGCGAGGGGATCCGGACGTTTTCGACTGCGACTTCTTCGGGATCGGCGAGCGCGAGGCCGCAGCACTCGACCCCCGGCAGCGTCTGCTGCTGGAGGTCTCCTGGGAGGCGGTGGATCACGCCGGGCTGACCGCAGGGGCGCTGGCCGGCTCGGCGACCGGGGTGTTCGTGGGCCTCACGCAGGGGCCACACGGATCGCCGCGCACCGGTCACGGCACGGCGTCCGGGCGGATCGCCGACGCTATCGGGTCGCACGGCCCGGCGATGACGGTGGACACCGACTGCTCCTCCGGCCCGGGCGCGGTCCACCTGGCCTGCCGCAGCCTGCACGAGGGAGAAAGCGATCTCGCGCTGGCCGCCGACGGGTTCGCTCCGGGCGACGGCGGCGCCGCGCTGATACTCAAACGGTTGTCCGACGCGCTTGCCGACGGTGACCGGGTCCTCGGCGTCATCCGCGACGACGCGGACCCGTGCGCCGTGCGGGCCGACGGCGCGCACCCGTGGTCCGTCGGCGGGGTGCTGGCGCTGATGAAGGAGGTCCTGGCCGTCGGGCCCGCGGTGATCCCGTGCGGTTCGCAGCTCGACCGCATGCCCGCAGAGCTCGATGTCCACGGCGCCGGCAGGTCCGCTTCGCCGGGGCCGGCCGCGTTCCTGGTGTCGGCGTCCTCGGCCGACGCGCTGCGCGAGACCGCCGACCGGCTCGCGGACTGGGTGCACGGGCGGGCGCACTGCGTGGTGCCGTCGGACCTGGCCTACACGCTGGCGCGGCGACGCACGCACCGGGCCGTACGCACGGCGGTGATCGCCGACGGCGTCGAGGAGCTGATCGCCGGCCTGCGGGAGGTGGCCGGCGGCGACACCACGTACCGGCCCGCGGTGGGGCGCGACGACCGCGGCCCGGTGTGGGTGTTCTCCGGTGCGGGATCGCAGTGGGTTGCGATGGGGGCCGATCTGCTGACGAGCGAACCGGTGTTCGCCGCGACCGTGGCCACGCTGGAACCGCTGATCGCGCAGGAGTCGGGGTTCTCGGTGACCGCCGCGATGACCGCGCCCGAACTGGTTGCCGGTATCGCCCGGGTGCAGCCGACCCTGTTCGCGATGCAGGTGGCGCTGGCCGCCGCGCTCGGGTCTTATGGGGTCTCCCCGGGTGGTGTGATCGGTTACTCGCTGGGCGAGGCCGCGGCGGCGGTGGTGGCGGGGGCGCTGTCGCTTCAGGACGGGGTGCGGCTGGTCTGCCGCAGCTCCCGCCTGATGGCCACGGTTGCCGGTCCGGTGGCGATGGCGGCGGTGGAGCTGCCCGCATTGCGCGTGCGTTCGGAACTGACCGCCCTGGGCATCGACGACGTCGTCGTCGCGGCGGTGACCTCGCCGGTGACCGCGCTGATCGCCGGGCCCCCGGAGTCGGTCCGCACGCTGCTCAACGGGTGGGAGGGGCGTGGGGTGACGGCGCGAGAAGTGGCTGTCGATGCCCTCGGCGTGGCACATTGCCCGCACGTCGACGCCATCCTCGACGAGCTGTCCGAGGCACTGGCGCAGCTGCGTCCGACGGCCCCCCGGGTGCCCTACTACTCGGCGACCCTGTTCGACCCGCGCGAGCAACCGGCGTGCGATGCCCGCTACTGGGCGGACAACCTGCGTCACACCGTGCGGTTCTCGGCCGCGGTGCGCGCAGCGCTCGATGACGGGCACCGCGTCTTCGCCGAGCTCTCCCCGCACCCGCTGCTGATCCAGGCCGTCGAGCAAACGGCCGCGGCCGCCGGCACGCCGGTGGCCGCGTTGGCGAGCATGCGGCGGGGCGGACGGCCACCGCACGGACTGCGGGGCGTGTTCGCCGAGTTGTACGGCGCGGGCGCGGCGGTGGATTTCGCGGTGCCCTATCCGCAGGGATGCCTGCTCGACGTGCCGCCGGCGGCCTGGACACGGCGCCGCCTGCCCGGCTCCGGCGGCGTCGCGGACGCGCACGGGCGCGGCGGTGCGAGCGTCGCGGACCAGCCGCTGCCGGGGGCGCACGCACCGCCGCCCGAGGACCGTGCCACGAGCGAATTCCGCGCCGAACTCGACGACCTGCCGCCGCAGGAGCGGCCCGCCCGGCTCCGTCAACTGGTCTTCGAGCAGACCGCTCTGATCCTGCGCCGCGCGGTCGACCCGGACCGGCCGCTGCCCGAGTACGGGCTGGACTCGCTGAATGCCCTCGAACTGCGCACCCGCCTGCAGGCCGAGACGGGAATACGACTGGCGCCCAAGGACATCAGCACCACCGCGCGCGGTCTGGCGGATCATCTCCACGAACAGCTGGACAATCGCCGAGATACAGGAGGCAGCAGTGCGAATAGGGCCACTCGACGTATCGACGGTCACTGACTGGGATCCCGGTCCCGGTTCGCTGGTTTCCTGGCACCCCTCGCCGGCCGTCCGTGCCAAGGCCCTCGCCGCGCCGGTGAGCTCGGTGCCGCCCAGCTACATCCAGACTCGGCATCTGCGCAGCTTCTCCGATCAGGCCGCCCGGGGACTGGATCACTCGAGGCTGCTGATCGCCTCGGTCGACGTGGACGGCCGGTGCGATCTCCGCGCGATGTCCTACGTGATCAACGCGCACCTGCGTCGGCATGACACCTATCGCAGCTGGTTCGAGTACCGCGACGCCGACCACATCGTCCGGCACACCATCGCCGACGCCGCCGACATCGAGTTCGTGCCGACCACGCACGGCGAGCGGACGAGTCCGCAACTGCGCGACCACATCGTGGCCACACCCGGCCCGCTGCAGTGGGATTGCTTCAGCTTCGGGATCATTCAGCGCGCCGACGGCTTCACGTTCTACGCCAGCATCGACCATCTGCACGCCGACGGGCAGTTCGTCGGGGCGGGGCTCATCGAGTTCCAGACGACGTACCACGCGCTCGTCGTCGGCGCTCCGCCCCTCGTGCTGCCCCCGGCCGGCAGCTATGACGACTTCTGCGTGCGGCAGCGCGCGTACACCGCGGCGTTGACCCCGGATTCGCCGGAGGTGGTCTCATGGATCGGCTTCGCCGAGGCGAACGGCGGAACATTCCCGGCGTTCCCGCTGGCACTGGGGGAGTGGTCGGTGCCCTGCGGCGGTGACCTGCTCGGCGTGACCCTGCTGGACCGGGAGCAAACCGAGCGGTTCGACTCCGCCTGCACCGCGGCGGGCGCCCGGTTCGTCGGGGGCATGTTTGCGTGCATCGCCCTGGCGGTCCACGAATTGACCGGCGGCGAAACCTATTACGGCCTGACACCTAAAGACACCCGTCGCACCGAGGCGGACTTCATGACGCAGGGCTGGTGCACCGGGCTGATCCCGATCACCGTTCCCGCGGCGGCGTCCTTCGGCGAGGCGGCCCGCGCCGCGCAGGCGTCCTTCGATTCGGGTGCCGACCTCGCGCAGGTGCCGTTCGAACGGGTCGTGGAACTGGTGCCGTCGCTGATCCGGCCCCGGCCGTTGTTCTCGCTGGTGAACTTCTTCGACGCCCAGGTGAGTCCGCTGTCGGTGCTGACGAAGATGTTCGGGGGCCTGCATGTCGGTGCGCACAGCGACGGCCGGGTCACCTATCCGCTGAACACGATGGTGGGCCGGTTCGACGAGACCGCTGCGAGCGTGCTGTTTCCCGGCAACCCGGTCGCCGGCGAATCCGTGACCCGGTACCTGGCGGCCCTGCGATCGGTCTGCGTGCGCGTCGCCGATGGTGAAGCCGCCGGGGCCGGCGACGACTCCGGGGCGCTTCGGCGCCAGCAGGCGTGCTGACGGTGGGTGACCCGACGCGATGAACGAGACCAGCCGATGCGGTGACGCGGGGGTGTTCCCGCGGCTGGGTCGCGTGATCGTCCGGTGGCCGTGGCTGGTGATCGTCTGCTGGGCCGCGCTCGCAGGCATCCTGTCGTTGACGATGCCGTCCCTGGAAGAGGTCTCCCAGAACCACCCGGTGGACATCCTGCCGCAGTACGCGCCGTCGTCCGTCGCGAACGAACGCATGACGGCGGCATTCGCAGAAGCCGGGTCCGACAGCCTGGCGGTGGTGGTGCTGGTCGATCCCAAGGGGCTGAGCCCGGCCGACGAAGCCGTCTACCGCAACCTGGTCGGCGCGCTGCGCCGCGACACCCGCGATGTCGTGACGGTGCAGGACTTCCTGGCGACGCCGCCGCTGCGCGATGTCCTGACCAGCAAGGACCACAAGGCCTGGATCCTGCCGGTCAGTCTTCCGGGCGAGTTGAGCTCGCGGGAGTCCAAACAGGCGTACGCGCGGGTCGCCGACATCGTCGGGCACGCCGTCGCCGGGTCGACGCTGCGCGCCGACCTGACCGGCCCCGCGGCCACCGTCGCCGATCTCAACCGCACCGGCCAGCGGGACAGGACCCGGATCGAGCTCGCGATCCCGCTGTTGTTGTTCGTCATCCTGCTGGTCATCTATCGCAACCCGGTCACCATGCTGTTGCCGCTGCTGACGATCGGCCTGTCCGTCCTCGTCGCGCAGCGCGTGGTGGCCGGAATCGGGACGCTGGGATTGGGCGTCGCCAACCAGACCGTCATCTTCATGAGCGGAATGATGGTGGGCGCGGGGACCGACTACGCCGTGTTCCTCGTCAGCCGCTATCACGACTGCCTGCGGCGCGGAATGGAATCCGACCAGGCGGTCGTGCGGGCGCTGGCATCGATCGGCAAGGTGATCGCCGCCTCGGCGGCCACCGTCGCGGTCACGTTCCTGGCGATGATCTTCACCCGGCTCGGGATCCTGCGAACGGTCGGCCCGGTGCTGGGTGTGTCGATCGTGGTGGTGTTCCTGGCCGCGGTGACGCTGCTGCCGGCCCTGCTGGTGCTCACCGGGCGCCGTGGCTGGGTTGCGCCGCGCCGCGAGCTGACCCGGCGGCTGTGGCGTCGATCCGGGATTCACATCGTGCGGCGGCCCTGGGCGCATCTGCTGGCGAGTGCGGTGGTGCTGGTCATCCTGGCCGGCTGCGCGGGCATGGCCCACTACAACTTCGACGAGCGCAAGAGCCTGCCGCCCTGGGTCGCCAGCTCGCTCGGATACGCCACTCTGGACCGCCATTTCCCGCCCAACTTGATCGTCCCCGAATACCTGGTCATCACCTCGCCGCGCGACTTGCGCACACCGCGCAGCCTCGCCGACCTGGAGGAGGCGGCGCGACGGGTCAGCCAGGTTCCGGGTGTCGCGGCGGTGCGGGGCATCACGCGACCCATGGGCCGGTCGCTGCAGCAGGCCAGGGCGTCCTGGCAGGCCGGCGAAGTCGGCGAAAAGCTGCAGGACGGCGCCGAGCAGATCACCGGGCACACCGGAGATCTCGACAAGCTGACCGACGGAGCCCATCTGATGGCGGCCAAGCTGGGCGATGTGCGGGACCAGGTGAACCGCGCCGTCGCCACGGCCGGCGGTCTCCTCGACGCGCTGTCCCACCTGGGCAGCGCCTTCGGCGGACACCGGACGCTCGGGGAACTCGACGGAACGGCGAAACTGGTCGGCAGCATGCGCCGACTCGGCGAAAGCATCGGTGCCGACGCTGATTTCGTGGCCGCCAACTCCGACTGGGCCGGCCCGGTACTGGGCGCACTCGACGGCAGCCCGATGTGCGACGCCGAGCCGGGCTGCGCCAAGGCGCGCACGCAACTGCGGCGTGTGGTCATCGCCCGCGACGACGGAACCCTGGGCAAGCTTTCGGAATTGGCGCGGGAGCTGCGGTCGACGCATGCCCTGCAGACCCTGGCGGCCACGGTGGCCGGCTTGCGCAAGGCGCTGAGCGCCGCCGTAGGCGCCCTGGGTGCGCTGGGGATGGGTGAGCCCGGTGGCGTGCGGGGCAAGGTCGGTTTCCTGCAGCAGGGCGCCACCTCGCTCGCCGACGGGAGCCGGCAACTGGCCGACGGGGTGCAGTCGCTGGTCGACCAGGTCAAGAAGATGGGCCTCGGGCTGGGCGAGGCGTCGGATTTCCTGCTGGGAATGAGGGACGAGGCGACCACGCCGGCGATGGCGGGGTTCTACATTCCGCCGCAGGTGTTGACGTACGCCCTCGGCGCGGGGGGCACGCCCGCCGAGATGCCACCCGCCGCGCGGGACCTGTTGGGGGGCTTGAATGTCGACGAACTCAGAAAACTCGCCTCGGCCTTCGTCTCGCCCAGTGGGCACGCGGTACGGTACCTGATCCAGACGAACCTCGATCCGTTCGGCGCCGCCGCCGCGGACCAGGTCCGCGCGATCACGGCCGCTGCTCGGGGCGCCCAACCGAACACCACGCTGGCCGATGCCGCCGTCTCGGTGGTGGGTTTACCGGCGGTGCTCAAGGACATGCGCGACTACTCCGATCACGACGTCCGGCTCATCGTCGTCATGACCATCTGCATCGTGTTGCTGATCCTGATCCTGTTGCTGCGCGCGGTCGTCGCGCCGCTGTACCTGATCGGCTCGGTCATCCTGTCCTACCTGGCGGCGCTGGGTGTCGGCGTCATCGTGTTCCAGTTCCTGCTCGGCCGCGAGTTGCACTGGAGCGTCCCCGGATTGACCTTCGTCGTGCTGGTCGCCGTGGGTGCCGACTACAACATGCTGCTCGTCTCCCGACTGCGTGACGAATCGGCTGCGGGCCTGCGCTCCGGGGTGATCCGCACGGTGGGCTCGACGGGAGGGGTGATCACCGCGGCCGGGCTGATCATGGCCGCCTCGATGTACGGCCTGCTGTTCGCCAGCCTCAGCAGCGTCGTCCAGGACGCCTTCGTCCTGGGCACCGGGCTGCTGCTGGACACCTTCCTGGTTCGCACCGTCACGGTGCCGGCCATCGCGGTGCTGGTGGGCGAGGCGAACTGGTGGCGCCCGTCGCTGCGCTGGCCGTTACGGCCTGATCGCCGGCGCACCCGTCCCGCCGAGCGCACATCGCTGCTGCCCGAGGAACTGCGCATGCCGGCCGACGCCGAGGACCTGATCGGCTTCCGGATGGACCACGGCCTGCGCCTCTGAGGTCATTTACCCTTGGGCAGCAGGCGTCTGATCGTCCCCAACGCGCCCTTGGCGCCCTTGAGTGCGCGGGCACCCCGCAGAGCGTTCGTCGCGGCCCTGGCGGCCCTGGCGGCGCTGAGGGCGGTGGTGGTGCCTGACACGGGAACGCTGACCGACGGGGCGACGGCGGGAGCGTGGCCGACTCCGGTGAGCAGGCGTACAGGGTTCCCGGGCGCTGCCGGCCCCGGGGCGTAGGCCCGGTCGATCATGGGCCGCAGCACCGCGTCGAGCGTCCCCGCCGCCTCGGGCGGCAGGCCGGCCATGTCCACCAGTGCCCGTACCAGCGGTAGCCGGGCGCTGCGGATGAAGTAGGTCGTCGTGGTGGCGCCCAGGCTGTTGGTCGTCGTCGTGACGTCCCACGGCGCCACGCGGGCGGGGTCGGAGAACGCGGTGGCGCTGTGGCCGTAGTACCCGCCCGCGGCGACCGCGTTGAGATCGGCGAGCAGGTTCCCCACATGGTGGGGCGGGTCGGAGAAGATGTCGTACTGGCCGACGACGTTGACCGTGTCGTACTGGCTTTCCGACGGTGCCGGAACGGTGTAGTCGAGCACGGGGATGTGGGTTCCCGGCTTGAACGCACGGGAGAGCAGGTTGTCGGGGTCACCGGCTTTGATGAACGTCAGCCGGTCCGGCGGCGGCGCATTCGGGTCGTTGGCGAGCCTTGCCTGTTCCCGGTCGAGCGCCAGTGCGCCCTGCGACAGCCCGGCCACCGAGATGGGCCCGCCGGTGCCGCGGATGGCCGCGTCCAGGTTGGCGGCTCCGGTGGCCACCGAACTGCCGACGGTCGGCGACTGCAATCCGGTCACCGGCCAGAAGCTGCCGGGATAGGCAATGACGCGCCGGGTGGCATCGGGGCTGTAATAGTTCGCGCCGATCTCGGGCCGGGTCGCGGGATCGAAGTGGTACAGCGACCTCAGCGGCTGGTACGGGGACGGCGCGGTGCCGGGCACGATCAAGGCGGTGTCGGCGGAGGCGACGCCGTCATCCACCGGCACCGCCCACGTCAGCAGCCCCACCGCCACGGCCCGGCCCAGCAATCTGTTCACCGAATCCGCTGATGCCACTGCGCCGGTCCTCAGAGCCTGCTCAATCCGAGCGTGAGCATGAGGCAGCCGCCCGCTCCCACCATGAAACCGGCGCCGCGTTGCGTCCGGGCGCGCAGCCAGTCCCTCAGTTCGGCTGCGGCGGCGCGCGTCTTGTGCGGCGCCACCACGTAGCTGATCAGCGGGATCTCGGCCATCGCGAACGCCACGGCGTTGAATGCGAACAGCGCTTCGGCCCGCACCGCGGGTACGGCACCGGAGGCGAGGATTGCCGCCATGGCCCCCAGGTAGTTCGCCGACGGCAGCGCGGCTCCCAGCCCGGCGACCGCGGCGACACACAGCGAATCGCCGTGCAGAAGCCGCCGCGCGATCGCCGAGAGCCGCCCGACGCCGCGGATCGTCGTCCCCGGCGGAACCCGGCGAAAGAACCTGGCCGAGGCGCCGGTGATCAGCGTCGCGGCGACGAGCAGAGCGATCAGCCCGGTCGAGATCTGCACCCCGGCAATGGTCAGGTGCCCAGCCAACGGGGTGGCGCCGATCAGGAACAGCAGGACCAGGCCCACACCCACGCCCATTGTCACACCGCCGCAGAGAAATACCCACAGTTGAAGCATCGGGCGCCGCCGGTTCAGCATGAGGACCACCAGGCCGATGCGTATCGGTTCCAGCACCACCGAGAGCCCCAACAAGAGCACGGTCGGCCACATGGTGTCGAACCTACTGCACCCGAGCGGGCCTCGGGCGGAAACAAGTCCCGAACCTGCGTCGCCGGGTAAGGTCGTTATCTCGGGCCGGGTGCGGTGGCAGAACAGGGAGATCGTGTTCGGTATAGCAACGCTGCGGGACTGGACGCCGGGGCCCGGACAGGTCGTCTGTTGGCACGCCTCGCCTGCGGCCAAAGACAGAGCCCGCCAGGCGCCGGTCAGCGCGGTGCCGCCCAGCTACCAGCAAGCCCAGAATCTGCGCCGTTACCGCGAACATGCGGCCCGGGGCCTCGATCTGTCGCGGCTGATGATCTTCACCTGGGACGTGGCCGGGCGGTGCGACGTGCGGGCGATGAACTTTGCCGTCAACGCGCACCTACGGCGCCACGACACATACCACAGCTGGTTCGACTGCGAGGATTCGGGTCGCATCGTGCGGCACACCGTCGCCGATCCCTCCGCCATCGAGCTGATGCCGGTCGAGCATGCCGAGATGACGGCGGCGGACCTGCGCGACCACATCAGTGCGCCGCACCCGCTGCAGTGGGACTGCTTCGTGTTCGGAATCGTGCAGAGCGACCACCACTTCACCTTCTACGCGAGCATCGCTCACCTGTTGGTGGACCCGATGGTCATGGGTGTGCTGTTCACCGAGATCCATGCGATGTACGGCGCGTTGGTGGGCGGTGAGCCGCCCGTCGCGCTGCCTGATGCGGGCCGCTACGCCGATTACTGCCTGCGCCAGCAGCGCGACGCGTGCGCGTTGACCGGGGAGTCTGCCCCGGTCCGCGGGTGGATCCGGTTCGCCGCCGACAACGGCGGAACCCTTCCGTACTACCCGTTGCCGCTGGGCGACCTGTCGGTGCCCTACGCGGGCAAGCTGATCACGGAAACGCTGCTGGACGAAGAACAGTCGGAGCGGTTCGAGTCGGCCTGCGTCGCGGCGGGCGCGCGCTTCAGCGGCGGGGTCTTCGCCTGCGCCGCGCTGACGCAACGCGAGTTGACCGGTACCGGAGCGTTCTCCGTGGTCGTCACGACCGATACCCGCAGAACCGCAACAGAACTCGTGACGATGGGCTGGTTCACCGGGCTGGTCCCGGTGACCGTCCCCGCGGGCGCGACGACCTTCGCCGACGCCGCCCGAGCCGCGCAGGCATGCTTCGATTCAGGCGTGGAGTTGGCCACGGTACCGTTCGACCGCGTGGTGGAATTGGCGCCGCCCGCGATGGGGCTCACCAGGCCCCGGCCCGGCAACTTCGTGATGTCCTTCCTGGACGCGAGCATCGCGCCCCTGTCCGCGGTCGCCAATTCCGACCTGAATTTCCGGATCTACGACGAAGGCAGGATCTCCCATCAAGTCTCGATGTGGGTCAACCGTTTTTCGCATGAGACGACGGTGACGGTGCTGTTCCCGGACAATCCGGTCGCCCGCGAATCCATCGATCGGTACCTCTCGGCGATGAAATCGGTGTACGCGCGCGTCGCCGACGGCGGGCACCTCCGCAGTCTGGCCGGTGCGCGGCCGGCCGCTAACGGCGGCGACTGATCAGCTCGTCGAGCAGCGCCAGGAACTCCTCCGGGCGCTCCGGGGTGCACGCCGGGCTGGGCCAGGTCCCCGGTATGTCCAGCGTGACCAGCAGCGACTTCAACGGCCGGTGGACGTCCAGGGGCAGCCAGCGGCGCAAGTCGGAGCTACCCCAGATGCGGAACCGCTGGACGAACAGGCCCAGTCGTTCGGCCTTGTACCCGCGGACGCTGTCGAGTGCGATCACCTTCGACGTACCGGACGGAAAGTGGTAGCGGCGCAGCGTGATCGCCGCCCGGTCCAGCTGGATCAGGCCGTCGTCGTAGGTTTGGCCGCCGGCCCGGCTCACTCCCGCGAGCTTCGCAGCTGATGCCCCCGCGCGGTCAGGCAGTGGCCGTCGGTCAAGCGCCATTGCCATCCGTGCAGGTTGCAGGTCAGCGCATCACCTTCCACGACACCGAATTTGGAGAGGTCGGCCTTGAGGTGTGGGCAGCGGCGTTGAACCTGCCAGCCCCCCAAGGTGATCGACGCGGAGTCGTCGTGCTTTTCGGCGAACCATCCGTCGGCGTAGGCCACCCGTTCGTCGGTCAGGCACTTGAAGAACGTGTACAGGTATTCGTTGTAGCCGCCGATCCGCCATGCCGTGAAACGGGTGGACAAGAAGATGGTGTTGACCCAGTCCGGTTCGTCATCGCGCAGCACGGTGCGCACCAGCTCGGGCGCAATCGTGAAGCCGTAGCGAACCGTTTCGTCGGGATTCGGTTCGCGCACTGTGCGTTTGGGGAAGTCCAGGATCACCGTCTCGGGACCGATCACCAACTCGACCGGGGAGCCGATGCCGTCGCAGATCTCGTCGCTGGCTCCCATGATCGGCTCGAACAGTGCGCGCAGCTGCCCGAGCAGCGGCTCCCCGGCCGCCGGGGCCCAGCCCTCACGCTCCCTGGCGATGACGCCGGCCATCCGGTCGGCGTAGTCGGCGATGTAGTCCGCCTTGGCGGTGGTGAAGATCGCCTCGACCCGATCCTCGGGCAGCGGGTGGTGCAGCGAGATCAGCGTCGCGCCGGAGAACTCGGCGACCGACCCGGGGATCATCAGCAGCCCGCCGTCGTGCCCACCGATGCGCATCTGCTCCAAGAAGACCATCTGGTCGGGGAAGATGTTGGCTGGATCCGAGCCGTCGTCGTTGAGGTGGCGCAGCTCGGGGTCCAGGAAGCACGGCGGACCCGCCGACGGCACCACCCAGGTCGCCCCCACCTGGGCGATGTACTGGCGCGCCCGGTCCATCTGGCGTTGCCGCTTCTGGATGCCGAAGGACTCCTTCGCCCGCGCGGGCATGTCGTAGACCATCGGATACCAGATCGCCCCGGAGTACTGCAGCATGTGCACGTCGACGTGGCCGAATTCACTTGCCAGCACGTCCAAGTCGACCGGGCGGGCGTCGTTCATGTTGAAAACCGTTGTGACGCCGTCGGAAACCGCCAGCGCCGAGTCGCCGATCGGGCCGTCGGCAGGTGCCCGCAGGGCGATGATCATGACGTCGAGGTCGCCCTTGGGGCCGCTGACCCGGTGTTTGACGGCGTTGCCGGTCTCGAAGAACCGGTGAAAGCCCAGTTTTTCCAGCTCGTTTCGCAGGTCGGGCACCGGGAAGTCCGGCAGCAGGACCACCGCATTTTTGTTGACGTGCTCGCGCAGGTTCCGCGCGTCGAAATGGTCTTTGTGCAGGTGGGAGACGTAGAGGTAGTCGCAGTCGCCCAGTGCGTCCCAGTCCAGCGTGCTGTTGTCGGGAAACGGGAACCAGGACGCGAAGTAGGCCGGGTTGACCCACGGGTCGCACAGGATGCTGCCCGCGTGGGTCTGGATCAGAAATCCGGCGTGGCCGACGCTGGTGACCTGCACAAATCCCCCTCGTCGATGGTTGAGGCTTCGCCTCGTCAGCCCCCGAGCTTAGCGCGCGGCGGAATCCTCGGCTCGCCACAATCGCCGGTAGTGGGCGAGTCGGGCCGGGTCGGGTTCGACGCCGTAGGCGGCGCGCGGCCGTGCGCACTAGGCTGGGAACCTGTGGAACCGGCGTACTGGACTCTCATTCAGCTAGCCCGCTTGGTGTGGCGGGTTCAGGGACTGTCCATCACCGTCACGGGTCTGCAGAACCTGCCGGCCGCCGGTGGCGCCGTCGTGGCGATCAACCACACCAGCTACCTCGACTTCACGTTCGCGGGTTTGCCCGCCTACCGGCAGGGCCTGGGCCGCAAAGTGCGGTTCATGGCCAAACGGGAAGTCTTCGACCACAAGGTCACCGGGCCGATCATGCGCCGCCTGCGGCACATCCCGGTGGACCGGCAGCACGGCGCCGCTTCCTACGAGGCCGCCGTGCGCAACCTCAAAGACGGCGAGCTGGTCGGCGTCTATCCGGAGGCCACCATCAGCCGCAGCTTCGAGATCAAGGAATTCAAGACCGGGGCCGCGCGGATGGCGGTCGATGCCGGGGTGCCGATCGTCCCGGTCGTCGTCTGGGGAGCGCAGCGGATCTGGACCAAGGGCCATCCCAAGAAGCTGTGGCGACCCAAGGTGCCGATCACGGTGCTCGTCGGTGAACCGATCGAGCCGACACTGGGCGTTACGGAGCTCAACGCCCTGCTGCACTCGCGCATGCAGCACCTGTTGGAGCGGGCGCAGGAGGAATACGGACCCCACCCGGCCGGCGAGTTCTGGGTGCCGCGCCGGCTGGGCGGGGGCGCCCCGTCGCTGGCCGAGGCGGCCCACCTGGACGCCGAGGAAGCGGCGGCGAGGGCGCAGGACCCTTCGCCGGGCCAGGCGCGGTAAACGCGCGCAGGGGAAGGAGCGACATGGCCGAGCCGTTTTTCCGCTTCGCGGAGACGATCGTCCCGCCCGTCGTGGCGATGAACGGGACGAAGATCACCTACCAGGAATTGGAGAACATCCCGGCGCGGGGTGGGGCGCTGATCGCGCTCAACCACACCAGCTACCTGGACTGGCTGCCCGCGTCGCTGGCCGCCCACCGGCGCAAGCGGCGCCTGCGCTTCATGATCAAGGCCGAGATGGCCGACGTGAAGGGGGTCGGCTACGTCGTCCGGCACGCCGGGCTGATCCCGGTGGACCGCCGTGACGGGCGCGACGCCTACGCGGTGGCCGTCCGGCGGCTGCGCGAGGGCGAGCTCGTCGGCGTGCACCCCGAGGCCACCATCAGCCGCAGCTACGAGCTGCGGGCCTTCAAGACCGGTACGGTACGGATGGCGCTGGAGGCGCAGGTGCCGATCGTCCCGCTGATCGTCTGGGGAGCCCACCGCATCTGGCCCAAGGATCATCGCAAAAAGTTGCTGCGCAACAAGATCCCCATCATCGTGGCGGCTGGGCGGCCGCTGCCGCCGGAAGGCAAACCCGAGCACCTCAACGCGGCGTTGCGGCGGGCGATGAACTCGCTGCTGTACCGGGTGCAGGAGGAATACCCGCATCCAGCGGGTGAATTCTGGGTGCCGCGCCGGATGGGCGGCGGTGCGCCGACCCAGGACGACTCCCGCGCGATGCGGGTGGCCGAACTGCTGCAGCGGGCGCAGCAGTACGGGCACGACGGCGTCACGCCGCCGGGGCGCGCGCAAGACGGAATCCACTGACGGCGGCCGGAAATCCTGTGATCCGACAATGACGCTGCCGGCGCTCGTCGCCTGTGACGTCGACGGCACCCTGTTCGACGACGACGACACCATCAGCCCCCGCACCCGCGCCGCGGTGCGCGCCGCCGTCGCCGGCGGCGCGCAGTTCGTCCTGGCCACCGGTCGCCCACCGCGCTGGATACGCCCGGTCGTCGACGAGCTCGGATTCGCGCCGATGGCGGTGTGCGCCAACGGGGCGGTCATCTACGACCCCGGCAGCGACCGGGTGGTGTCGGCGCGCACACTCGATGTCGACACTCTGGCCGAGCTGGCCGAACTGGCCGCTCGCGTGATCCCCGGTGCGGGTCTGGCGGTCGAGCGGATCGGCGAACGCGCCCACGACACGGCCACCCCGCAGTTCGTCAGTTCGCCCGGCTACGAGCACGCGTGGCTCAATCCGGACAACATCGAGGTGGCGATCGAGGACCTGCTCAGCGCCCCGGCGATCAAGTTGCTGATCCGGCAGTCGGGTGCCCGCAGCGCGGACATGGCCGCCGCCCTGGCCAGACATGTCGGCATCGAGGGCGACATCACCTACTCCACAGACAACGGACTGGTCGAGATCATGCCGGTGGGGATCAGCAAGGCCACCGGTGTCGAGGAGATCGCCACGGCGTCGGAGATCGGTCGCGGTGAGGTGCTCGCATTCGGCGACATGCCCAATGACCTGCCCCTGCTGCTGTGGGCCGGCCATGGTGTGGCGATGGGCAACGCCCATCCCGAGGTGCTCGCCGCCGCCGACGAGATCACCGCGCCCAACAGTGACGACGGGGTGGCGCGGGTGCTGGAACGCTGGTGGCTCTGAGCGCTATACGGTCGGGTGGGTCGGCAGCGAGAAGTGTTCGGCGGGCACCTGAGGCCCGCTCGGGGCCTGGGTCGACGACGGTGTCGACAACGGCGTGGTGATGCCGTCGACGACCTCGGTGACGTCCCCGGTGAGGCGCTCGAAATTCAGGGTTCCGTGCTGGAAGTTCTGCGTGATCTGCAGGGGTTCTTGAATTTCCGCACTTGTCGGCAGCCCCAGCGGACCCCGCTCGTAGCTCAGGGATGCCCACGCGTTGTAGATCGCGCCGGTGACGGGCTGCGGTCCGGTCACCGGCGACCAGTACATCGCGCCCCTGGCGAACGTGGCGAAGCGGGCGTCGCCCCCGGCGTCGTCCTCGGGCGACGTCGGCGCCCCCAACGCACTCTTCATCCCGCCGATCTCCTGCCAGTGCTGGTAGATCGCACCGCCCTCGAGCGCCTTGATCAGCTCTTCCGGCGGATCGTTGACATGCGATGCGATCTCGCGGATTTCGTCCATCAGCGCGTAGGCGGCATTGCCGGGGCAGTCGGTGTTGCCGACATCGCGGTGGGTGAAGATGGTGGGCAGCTCGGCGACCGCGCCGGCCGGGAACGTGGTGTAGTGACTGCCCGCTGACTCGAGGGCGACCGTGCCCTTGGGGTCCACGCCGTCCAGGCCCAGGCGCCAGCCGAGCAGCCGGCCGACGGTGCGGAGCTGGATCGGCGTCGGGGGTACGTCGTCGAAATCCCCGATCATCGCCACGCCCCAGGTGTTGCGGTTGAATCCGCCCGTGTGAAAAGCCTCTACCGGTTTGGTGAGGCCCCCGGCGCTGCCCTCGAACACCTGGCCGTATTTGTCGACCAACGCGTTGTAGGCGATGTCGCACCAGCCCAGGGTTTTGCTGTGGTAGGTGTAGATGGCCTTGACGATCCCCGCCGATTCCAGGGGGGAATAGTCGTTGCTGCCGGCTGTGTGGTGGATGACCGCGGCGCGAATCCCATCGTCGTACTGTGGGTTTCCACAGCGAAGGGCCTCGTCGGCGCCCCACTCGGATCGGCTGATGATGGCCGGCGCCTGACCCGGCATCAACACCCCCGACGGCGGCGTCCACTGATTCTTCGCCGGCGCCTGCGGTGGGGAGATGAGGATCGCGGAGATGTTCTGGGCGAAGCCTTGCTCCTTGGACGCCGGCCTGTAGCCCAGGCCGTTGTCCCGTGGGTGGTCCGGTGCCGCGGGAGCCTG
Source organism: Mycobacterium sp. THU-M104 (assembly GCF_049197365.1). Taxonomy (NCBI): domain Bacteria; kingdom Bacillati; phylum Actinomycetota; class Actinomycetes; order Mycobacteriales; family Mycobacteriaceae; genus Mycobacterium; species Mycobacterium sp. THU-M104. The sequence goes on along the minus strand of NZ_JBMIOP010000182.1, from coordinate 24,980 downwards.
GGTGACCGCCGCATCCATCGGGCGGGTGATGGCGATCTGGACCGTCGTGGTGGTGCCGACGAACACGGGCTCGGTGCTGCGGGGCCCCTCGGGTGCGGCGGCCGGTGGGGCCGACCCGGCGGCGCCGGCGCGGTAGGCCGGCGGGTCGTCGGGGGCGGCGGTTTCGTACTCGGTCTGGTACCACGGACCCCAGGTACCGTCGGGCCGCCTGGCGCGCACGCGGGTCGAGCTTTCTGCCAGGTCACCGGTCAGTGCGACCAGGGAGAAGGGCGTGTCCTGTGTGAGTTCACGGATGGTCACTCCGCCGCCCAGCCCGACCAGTGGCTGCTCGGTGAGCTGCGTCTGGGGGGCTGACGGCGGGGCCGCGGCGCGCTGGTCGGGGACCACGCCGGCCACCGACGCGACGATCACGACGGTCGCCGCGACAGCGGTGAGCAACATCGTGGGCGCGCGACGGGACGACACGGGGCCGATGTTACGTGTGGGTCGCATGTTATTTATGTGGCGACACGGCTTCGGGCGCAGGAACCCCGATGTTCGACGGCACCGCAGAGCCACACAACTCTGCGGTGCCGTCGGGTGACAGGAATTGCCGGTGATTACACGGGAGGGGCAGCCGCGGGCAGGGCACCGGCCGCCGCGCCCGCCGCGCCGGGCAGCGCGCCGGCGACACCCGGCAAAGCACCCGCCGCACCCGGCAAGGCGCCTGCGGCACCCGCGGCGCCGGGCAGGGCTGCGCCGCCTTGCTGGAGCTGCTGCTGGATCGCCGGCATCGCCATGCCCTTGATCAGGTCGATCGCCTGGCCTGCACCGAGCTGGTTGGCGGCCTGCATCACGTCGTTGACGAGTCCGCCTCCGCCGCTGCTGCCGGCCGGCGTGCCGCCGCCCAGTGTGGAGGGGTCGCCGAGGATCGGGTAGGTCCCGTCGGTACCGGGGTCCAGGCCGACCGGCGCGCTGATCGGCACCTCGCCGGCGCCGCCGACGGGGCTCAGGCCCGGCGTGAGCCCGGCGGCCGGGCTGGTCGGGCCGGGGCTGGTCAGGCCGCCGCCGGGCAGGCCCGGTGTCGCCGGCAATGCGGCGGCGGGCGCGAGCCCGGGAGCCGCGGGCGTCAGGCCCGGGTCGGTCAGGCCCGGACTGGTCAGGCCCGGACTGGTCAGGCCCGGACTGGTCAGGCCCGGAGTACCCAGGCCGGGCGTGCCCAGGCCGGGATTCGTCGACCCCGGGCTGGTCAGGCCGGGCGTGGCCCCGGCGCCTCCGGTCAGCGCGGGCACCGGAGGCATGTTGATCCCGAACTGCGAGAGTCCCTGCGACAGGGCACCCACCAGCTCGTTGGGCAGGTCGGTGATCATCGCCGCCTGCGTGAAGTCGTGGTGTTCGGGCGCCTTGCTGCCCGAAGTCGCCTCGTAGACCAGGAAGTATGCGCACGGACTCGCCACTGCCAGGGCGGCGACCGCGCTCATGGTTGTCGAAAGCTTGCGTCGGCGTCGGTTCGGCACGGAAGTCTCCTCAATCTAGCTTCAAACCAGCTATCTGTTTGTGTCGGCGCGTCCTGCCCGTCGAGTCCGGCATGACCCACACACAGTCGATGGTACGAGTGAGAATGGTGTGACTGGAGTGGTGATATTGAATCGTGAGCCAATCGCGACGTAGACCGAGCCGAACGCCGCTGGCTCGTCAAATGGGTTGGGCCCGCGCGGTCGGATACCCTATGCAACCGATGACCGCTCGATTCGACCTCCTCGTCGTGGGATCCGGGTTCTTCGGCCTGACTGTCGCCGAGCGCGTGGCTACCCAACTCGGAAAGCGCGTGCTCGTCGTGGAACGGCGCCCGCACCTCGGCGGCAACGCCTACTCCGAGGCCGAGCCGCAGACGGGGATCGAGGTGCACAAGTACGGCGCCCACCTGTTCCATACCTCCAACACGAGGGTCTGGGATTACGTGCGGCAGTTCACCGAGTTCACCGGCTATCAGCACCGCGTGTTCGCGATGCACGGCGGGCAGGCCTACCAGTTCCCGATGGGCCTGGGCCTGGTGTCGCAGTTCTTCGGCAAATACTTCACCCCGACCGAGGCGCGTCGGCTGATCGCCGAGCAGGCCGCCGAAATCGACCCCGCAGACGCGCGCAACCTGGAGGAGAAGGCGATCTCGCTGATCGGCCGGCCGCTCTATGAGGCGTTCGTCAAGGGCTACACCGCCAAGCAATGGCAGACCGATCCGAAGGAACTGCCGGCGGCCAACATCACCCGCCTGCCCGTGCGCTACACCTTCGACAACCGCTATTTCAGCGATACCTACGAAGGCCTGCCGGTGCACGGCTACACCGCGTGGCTGCAGAACATGGCCGCCGACGATCGCATCGAAGTTCGCCTCGACACCGACTGGTTCGACGTCCGCGACCGGCTGCGCGGCGACAGCCCGGACGCGCCGATCGTCTACACCGGCCCGCTGGACCGCTACTTCGACTATGCCGAAGGGCGCCTCGGCTGGCGCACTCTGGACTTCGAACTCGAAGTGCTCCGCGACTGCGGCGACTTCCAGGGCACGCCCGTGATGAACTACAACGACCTCGACGTCCCTTACACCCGCATCCACGAGTTCCGCCACTTCCACCCCGAGCGCGACTACCCCACGGACCAGACCGTCATCATGCGGGAATATTCGCGGTTCGCCGGGGACGACGACGAGCCCTACTACCCGATCAGCACCGAGGCCGACCGAACCGTGCTGGCCGCCTACCGGGCCCGGGCCAAGTCCGAGACCGCGTCGTCGAAGGTGCTGTTCGGCGGCCGGCTGGGCACCTACCAATACCTGGACATGCATATGGCCATCGCCAGCGCGCTGAACATGTACGACAACTTCCTCGCGCCGCACCTTCGCGACGGCGCGCCCCTGAACGGAGAGACGGGCGTATGACCGCCGTGAGCCTGCTGGCCCGAATCATCCTGCCTCGCCCGGGTGAGCCCCTCGACGTGCGCAAGCTCTACCTCGAGGAGTCGACCACCAACGCGCGGCGCGCGCATGCCACCACCCGCACGTCACTGCAGATCGGCTCGGATAGCGAGGTGTCGTTCGCCACCTACTTCAACGCGTTCCCGGCCAGCTACTGGCGGCGCTGGACGATCTGCAGGTCGGTCGTGCTGCGGGTCGAGGTGACCGGAGCCGGGCGCGTCGACGTCTACCGGAGCAAGGCCACCGGGGCGCGGATCTTCGTCGAGGGCCGCCAGTTCGTCTGCGTCGACGACGAGCCGTGCGTGGTCGAGGTCGAGGTGGGGTTGCAGCCGTTCGAGGACGGCGGCTGGATCTGGTTCGACATCACCACCGACACCGCGGTCACTTTGCGGTCCGGCGGCTGGTACGCGGCCGAACCCGCCCCCGGCACGGCCAGCATCGCGGTCGGCATCCCGACGTTCAACCGGCCCGCCGACTGCGCCAATGCCCTGGCCGACCTCACCGCCGACCCGCTGGTCGACGAGGTCATCGGCGCGGTGATCGTGCCCGACCAGGGCGTGCGCAAGGTGCGCGACCATCCTGACTTCCCGGCGGCGGCCGCTCGGCTCGGCAATCGGCTGTCCCTCCACGACCAGCCCAACCTCGGCGGCTCCGGCGGCTACAGCCGCGTCATGTACGAAGCGCTCAAGAACACCGACTGCCAGCAGATCTTGTTCATGGACGACGACATCCGCCTCGAGCCCGACTCGATCCTGCGGGTGCTGGCGATGCAGCGGTTCGCCCGGACCCCGATGCTGATCGGCGGTCAGATGCTCAACCTGCAGGAGCCCTCCCACCTGCACATCATGGGTGAGGTGGTGAACCGGGCCAACTTCATGTGGACCGCGGCGCCGCACGCCGAGTACGACCACGACTTCGCCGAATACCCGCTCAACGCCAACGACGACCAGAGCAAGCTGCTGCACCGCCGCATCGACGTCGATTACAACGGCTGGTGGACGTGCATGATCCCGCGGCAGGTCGCCGAGGAACTCGGCCAGCCGCTGCCGCTGTTCATCAAGTGGGACGACGCCGACTACGGTCTGCGGGCCGCCGAGCACGGCTATCCGACCGTCACGCTGCCCGGGGCGGCGATCTGGCACATGGCCTGGAGCGACAAGGACGACGCGATCGACTGGCAGGCGTACTTCCACCTTCGCAACCGGCTGGTGGTCGCGGCGATGCACTGGGACGGTCCAAAAACCCAAGTCTCCGGCCTGGTCCGCAGCCATCTCAAGGCGACGTTGAAACACCTTGCCTGCCTTGAATATTCGACGGTAGCCATCCAGAACAAGGCGATCGACGACTTCCTGGCCGGCCCCGAGCACATCTTCTCGATCCTGGAGTCGGCGCTGCCGGAGGTGCACCGCATTCGCAAGCAGTATCCCGATGCGGTCGTGCTGCCGGCGGCCAGCGAGCTGCCGGCACCCTCGCGTCAGTGCGCGGCGATGAAACCCCCGGTCAACCCCGTCTCGATCGGCTACCGGCTGCTGCGGGGGATCGCGCACAACATGACCACCGCGGACCCGGCGCACCACCGGCGCCCGGAGTTCAACGTGCCCACCCAGGACGCGCGCTGGTTCCGGCTGTGCACGGTCGACGGCGTCACCGTGACGACGGCCGACGGCTGCGGCGTGGTCTACCGGCAGCGCGACCGGCGCAAGATGTTCGCGCTGCTGGCCGCCTCGCTGCGCCGGCAGCGGCGGCTGGCGAGCCGGTTCGACGAGATGCGCCGGGTGTACCGCGACGCGCTGCCGGTGCTGTCCAGCACGCAGAAGTGGGAGACGGTGCTGCTGCCGGCCCCCGGCAAGCACCACCATGGCTGAACCGGCTGCGCCGCGCGGCGAGGCGGCCGTGATCGTGGCCGTGCAGTCGGCGCTGGCCGGGCGCCCCGGGGCGCTGCCCGCGGCGCGCGCCTTGTCCCACTTCGGCGAGCACAGCATCGGCTGGCTGGCGGTGGCGTCGTCGGGGGCGGTCCTGTCCCGCACGAGCGGGCGGTACCCCGAGCCGGGGCGCCGCCGGGCGTGGCTTCTCGCCGGGGCGGGCACGCTCGCGGCGCACGCCGCCGCGGTGCTGGTCAAACGGCTGGTGCGGCGCCGGCGGCCACACGATCCGGCCGTCGCCGTCAACGTCGGCACACCCAGCCGGCTGAGCTTCCCGTCGGCGCACGCCACCTCCACGACAGCGGCGGCGATCCTGCTGGGGCGGGCCACCGGGCTGCCTCCGGGGCTGTGCCCCGCGGTCCTGGTGCCGCCGATGGCGTTGTCGCGGATACTGCTCGGCGTGCACTATCCCAGCGACGTGGTTTTCGGCGTGGCGCTCGGCGCCGTAATCGCCCGCCTTGCACTCTGGCTGGATGACGTTCGCGAGGGAGGTGTCCCCCATGAGTGAGGGCGTGGTGACCGGGCCCCCGACGAACCTGATCACCGGGGTCATCAAGGCGATGCGCCCGCGACAGTGGGTCAAGAACGTGCTGGTGCTGGCCGCGCCGCTGGCCGCGTTGGGCCGCCCGCTGCACTACAACCACTACACCGAGGTGCTCACCAAGGCGTCGGTGGCGTTCGTGGTCTTCTGCCTGGCGGCGTCGGCGATCTACCTGGTCAACGACGTGCGCGACGTCGAGGCCGACCGGCAGCACCCCACCAAGCGGTTCCGGCCGATCGCGGCCGGCGTGGTGCCCGAGTGGCTGGCCTACGCCCTGTCGGTGGTGTTGGGGGCGGCGTCGCTGGCGGGCGCCTGGTGGCTGACCCCGAACCTGGCGGTGGTGATGACCGTCTACCTCGGCATGCAGCTGGGGTACTGCTACGGCCTCAAACACCAAGCGGTGATCGACATCTGCATCGTGTCGTCGGCGTATCTGCTCCGGGCCATCGCCGGCGGTGTGGCCGCCGACATCCCGCTCTCGCAATGGTTCCTGCTGATGATGGCGTTCGGGTCGCTGTTCATGGTGGCCGGCAAGCGCTACGCCGAGCTGCAGGTCGCCGAGCGCACCGGGGCCCGGATCCGCAAGGCGTTGGAGAGCTATACCAGCACCTATCTGCGGTTCGTGTGGACGATGTCGGCTACGGCGGTGGTGGTCTGCTACGGACTGTGGGCCTTCGAGCGCGACCACCATGCCGGATCCTGGTTCGCGGTGTCGATGGTGCCCTTCACCATCGCGATCCTGCGCTACGCCGTGGACGTCGACGGCGGGCTGGCCGGCGAGCCCGAGGACATCGCGCTGCGCGACCGGGTGCTGCAACTGCTCGCGCTCTCCTGGATCGCGACCGTCGGAGCCGCGGTTGCCTTCGGCTGACCCCCATCCCGGCGCCGTCCCGGTGATGCGCCGACGCCCACCCGTTCGGCGCTTCTTCCGGACCGCGTTCCCCTACGACACCGCGGTGCGCACCAGCCTGTGGACCAGCGTGGCGGTGGTCTGCGCCCTGTTCGCGTGGGGGGCCTGGCAGCGGCGCTGGATCGCCGACGACGGGCTGATCGTGCTGCGCACCGTGCGCAACCTGCTGGCCGGCAACGGGCCGGTGTTCAACGCCGGCGAGCGGGTGGAGGCGAACACCTCCACGGCGTGGACTTATCTGCTGTGTCTGGGCAGCTGGGTCGGCGGCCCGTTGCGCATGGAGTACGTGGCGCTGGCGTTCGCGCTCGGGCTTTCGGTGCTGGGCGTGGCCCTGCTGATGCTGGGCACCGGCCGGTTGTACGCACCCGGCCTGCGGGGCCGCAAGGCCGTCATGCTGCCCGCCGGGGCGCTCGTCTACATCGCGTTGCCCCCGGCACGCGACTTCGCCACCTCGGGCTTGGAGAGCGGGCTGACACTGGCCTACCTGGGCGTGCTGTGGTGGATGATGGTGCGGTGGGGCCAGCCGGTGCGCAACCGTCCGGAATCGCCGTTCTTCCTCGGTGCGCTCGCCTTCGCCGCCGGGTTCAGCGTCCTGGTCCGGCCCGAGCTGGCGTTGATGGGCCTGGCAGCCCTGTCGATGATGCTGATCGCGGCCCGGACCTGGTCGCGGCGCGGCCTGATCGTGGCGGCCGGGGGGCTGCTGCCGGTGGGCTACCAGATCTTCCGGATGGGTTACTACGGCCTGCTGGTGCCCGGCACCGCGCTGGCCAAGGACGCCGCCGGCGACAAATGGTCGCGGGGCATGACCTACCTGGCGAACTTCGACGCACCGTACGCGGTGTGGGTGCCGGTGGTGCTGCTGGTGCCACTGGGCGTCCTGATCGCGGCGGCGCGCCGTCGGCCGTCGTTCCTGCGACCCATGCTGGCACCGCACTACGGGCCGGTGGCGCGCGCGGTGCAGAGCCCGCCCGCGGTGGTCGCCTTCGTCCTGGTCAGCGGGTTGTTGCAGGCGCTGTACTGGATCCGCCAGGGTGGCGACTTCATGCACGGGCGGGTGCTGCTGGCGCCGCTGGTTTGTCTGCTCGCCCCGGTCTCGGTGATCCCGCTGCCGCTTCCCGACGGGCAGGACTATTCGCGCGAAACCGGCTACTGGGTGGCCGGGGCCGCCGGTGTGCTGTGGCTGGGCGTGGCCGGCTGGTCGCTGTGGGCGGCGAACTCGCCCGGGATGGGCGACGACGCCACCCGCGTCACCTACTCCGGCATCGTCGACGAGCGCCGCTTCTATGCGCAGGCCACCGGCCACGCCCACCCGACGACCGCGGCCGACTACCTGGACTATCCGCGGATGGCCGCGGTTCTGTCGGCGCTCGACAACACGCCCGACGGGGCGTTGCTGCTGCCGTCCGGCAACTACACCCAGTGGGACGTCGTGCCGATGGCCCGGCCCGCGCCGAACGGGCCCGCCGACGATGCAGCCCCGCAACGGCCAGAGCATGCCGTGTTTTTCACCAACCTCGGAATGGTGGCCATGAACGTCGGGCTCGATGTCCGGGTGCTCGACCAGATCGGACTGGCAAATCCGCTCGCCCAGCACACGCAGCGGCTGGCGCACGGTCGCATCGGCCACGACAAGAATCTCTTCCCCGACTGGGTGATCGCCGACGGCCCGTGGGTGAAGTGGTACCCGGGGATTCCGGGCTATCTGGACCAGCAGTGGGTCGCCGAGGCGGAAGCGGCGCTGCGCTGTCCCGAGACCCAGTCGGTGCTGGGGTCGATACGCGCCCCGATGACGCCGCACCGCTTCGCCTCCAACGTGCTGCACTCCTTCGCGTTCACCCGCTACCAGATCGACCGGGTGCCGCGCTACGAGCTCGCCCGCTGCGGACTGCCGGTTCCCGAGGAAATCCCGCCACCGCCCCGCGAGTGACGGTCGCCGGGGCCCGCGAGGGCCGTGCGGAGGCCGATTGTGTGACAAATCTCGAATCGATCACGCCGTCGGGGTCCCCCGCAGAAGCTGGGCGGACAGCAACCACCCATCTGCGCCGCCACCTGCGGGTCACCACGGTCCGGCGTAGACGCGTACGTGGGTTCCCAGGGCCGCCGGCGGCCCGGGAAACCGCCGAAATCGGCGGCCGGACGGGCCTTTGCGTGCCGCTCTCGATGTGAGCCGGGGCCCGCAGGTGTGGTTGACTACACGAGCACTGCTGCGCCTTGTGTATGCGGTGACATGTAATTCGCGTGCAAGACGACGTGATAGGCGATGCACCCGGATCGGGATGCACCGAAAGGATGATGAGGAAGCAAGGATGACGCTTGTCGACAGGTTGCGCGGCGCCGTGGCTGGTATGCCACGTCGGCTCGTGGTGGGGGCCGTTGGCGCGGCGCTGCTCTCGAGTGTGATCGGCGCCGTGGGGGGCTCGGCGACCGCGGGGGCGTTTTCGCGCCCCGGTCTCCCGGTTGAGTACCTGGACGTTCCGTCCGCGGGGATGGGCCGCGACATCAAGGTCCAGTTCCAGAGCGGCGGCAACGGTTCGCCGGCTCTGTACCTGCTCGACGGGATGCGTGCGCAGGACGACTACAACGGCTGGGACATCAACACCCAGGCGTTCGAGTGGTACTACCAGTCGGGGATCTCGACGGTCATGCCTGTCGGCGGCCAGTCCAGCTTCTACTCCGACTGGTACCAGCCCGCGTGCGGCAAGGCCGGCTGCACCACCTACAAGTGGGAGACCTTCCTGACCAGCGAGCTGCCGCAGTGGCTGAACGCCAACCGCAGCGTCAAGCCCACGGGCAGCGCCGCGGTGGGCCTGTCGATGGCCGGCTCGTCGGCGCTGATCCTGGCCGCCTACCACCCGCAGCAGTTCGTGTACTCCGGCTCCCTGTCGGCGCTGCTGGACCCGTCGCAGGGCATGGGCCCGTCGCTGATCGGCCTGGCGATGGGAGATGCCGGCGGCTACAAGGCGTCGGACATGTGGGGCCCCAAGGATGATCCCGCCTGGGCGCGCAACGACCCGACGCTGCAGGTCGGCAAGCTGGTCGCCAACAACACCCGCATCTGGGTGTACTGCGGTAACGGCAAGCCGTCGGACCTCGGGGGTGACAACCTGCCCGCGAAATTCCTCGAGGGCTTCGTGCGCACCAGCAACCTGAAGTTCCAGGACGCCTACAACGCCGCCGGCGGGCACAACGCGGTCTTCAACTTCGACGACAACGGCACGCACGACTGGCCGTACTGGGGTGCGCAGCTGCAGGCCATGAAGCCCGACCTGCAGGCGACGCTGGGCGCCACGCCCGGCGCCGGCCCGGCGGCCACCACGTCGGGTACCGCCAACGGCGCCGCCGCCGGCAACACCGGAGCCGGTCACTGACATACGGCAACGCGTTCAGCGGCGGGGACCCTCGGGTCCCCGCCGCTGAACGTTTCCGGCTGCGTGAGCTGTTTCACCACCCTCGGTTCCGGTCGGGCCACCGCCTGGCTACTCTGCAGACAGCGTCGAGACGATGGAGGGTGGTCATGAGGGTCGTATGGGGTCTTCCGGCGATGCTGCGGGTGGTGTGCGTTGCCGCGCTGTCCGTGGGGCTGAGCGGCGTGGTCGCGGTCGGCGTGGCCGGCAAAGCCGGCGCGGCCGGCTACGAAAGCCTGATGGTGCCCTCGGCGGCGATGGGCCGCGACATCCCGGTGGCCTTCCTCAAGGGCGGCCCGCACGCGGTGTACCTGCTCGATCCCTTCGACGCCGGCCCGGACGTCAGCAACTGGGTCACCGCCGGCAATGCGATGAACACCCTGGCCGGCAAGGGCGTCTCGGTGGTCGCGCCGGCCGGCGGCGCCTACAGCATGTACACCAACTGGGAGCAGGACGGCAGCAAGCAGTGGGACACGTTCCTGTCCAGCGAACTGCCGGACTGGCTGGCCGCCAACCGCGGCCTGGCGCCCGGCGGCCACGCCGCCGTGGGCGCCTCGCAGGGCGGCTACGCCGCGATGGCCCTGGCCGCCTTCCACCCCGACCGGTTCGGCTTCGCCGGCTCGCTGTCGGGCTTCGTGTACCCCTCGGACACCACCACGAGCGGTTCGATCCTGGCCGGTCTGCAGCAATTCGGCGATGTGGACGGCAACGGGATGTGGGGCGCCCCGCAGCTGGGCCGGTGGAAATGGCACGACCCGTATGTCCATGCCGCGCTGCTGGCGCAGAACAACACCCGGGTGTGGGTGTACAGTCCCCGCACCGGCGGGGCCAGCGATCCCGCCGCGATGATCGGCCAGGCCGGCCAGGCGATGGGCAACAGCCTGATGTTCAATCAGCAATACCGCAGCGTCGGCGGGCACAACGGGCACTTCGACTTTCCCGGCGGCGGCGACAACGGCTGGGGCTCCTGGTCGGGCCAGCTCGGCGCGATGTCGGGCGACATCGTCGGCGCCATTCGCTGAGGCGGCGAGCCGGTACCGTGTAGGAGGTGCAGCAGCCGGCCGCGACGGCCGCGTCTGCGAGCTTCCGATTCGGCGGGCTGGAGGACATGGCAACCAATTCGCGGCGTAAGCGCCACCGCATCCTCGCCTGGGCCGCCGCCCTGTCGGTGGCCGGAGTGGTGTTGCTGGTGCTGGTCGCCGTCGTGGTCCTGCTGCGAAGCTCGTCGGGGCCGCCGACCGCTGTGCCGCCCGGGGTGCTGCCGCCGGGCTCGACCCCGGCGCACCCCCACAAGCCGCGCCCGGCCACCCAGGACGCCTCCTGTCCCGACGTGGATCTGATCGCCATCCCCGGCACCTGGGAGTCGTCCCCTGGCGACGATCCACTCAACCCGACGCAATTCCCGAACGCGTTGCTGCTCACGGTGACCGGGCCGCTGCGCCAGCAGTTCCCGGCCTCCCGGCTGGAGACCTACACGGTCCCCTACACGGCGCAATTCAACAACCCGCTGAGCGGCGACACGCAGATGTCGTACAACGCCAGCCGGGCCGAGGGCACCCGCGCGACGGTCACGGCGATGACCGACATGACCACCAAGTGCCCGTTGACCAGCTACGTGCTGATCGGCTTCTCGCAGGGTGCGGTGATCGGCGGCGACATCGCCAGCGACATCGGGAATGGCCGTGGCCCGGTCGACGCCGACCTGGTGCTGGGCGTGACGCTGATCGCCGACGGGCGCCGCCAGCCGGGGGTGGGCAACGACGTCGGGCCCAACCCGCCGGGGGAGGGCGCCGAGGTCACCCTGCACGAGGTGCCGGTGTTGTCCGGGCTCGGTTTGACCATGACCGGTGCGCGGCCGGGCGGTTTCGGCGCGCTCAACGACAGGACCAACGAGATCTGCGCCCCGGGCGACCTGATCTGCGCCGCCCCGGACGAGGCCTTCAGCGTCGCCAGCCTGCCGAACACGCTGAACACCCTGGCCGGTGGCGCCGCGGGGCCGGTGCACGCGCTGTATGCCACCCAGCAGTTCTGGAGCCTGGACGGGGAGCCGGCCACCGCGTGGACGTTGAACTGGGCGCGGGGACTGATCCAGAACGCGCCGCATCCCAAACACGGGTGAGGGGACACAGGTACCGGTAGAACGGGGCCGGACACGATCGGCGGTACCTTGTGATTTGGTGTGCTGCGAGTGACCCCGTAACCTTAAGAGATATTTAAGAGCAACAGGATTCCGTAGCACACCCAATCGGGTCGAATCCGGCCAGCGTGCACCGAGAGCACAGGAGAGCGGTATGGCGTACCACAACCCGTTCATCGTGAATGGGAAGATCCGGTTCCCGGACAACACGAACCTGGTCAAGCACGTCGAGAAGTGGGCGAGGGTCCGCGGCGACAAGCTGGCTTACCGCTTCCTCGACTTCTCCACCGAACGCGACGGCGTGGCACGCGACATCGTGTGGTCCGATTTCAGCGCGCGCAACCGTGCCGTGGGTGCCCGGCTGCAGCAGGTCACCCAGCCCGGTGACCGCATCGCCATCCTGTGCCCGCAGAACCTGGACTACCTCATCTCGTTCTTCGGTGCGCTTTATTCCGGCCGGATCGCGGTGCCGCTGTTCGACCCGTCCGAGCCGGGGCACGTGGGCCGGCTGCACGCGGTGCTCGACGACTGCACCCCGTCGACGATCCTGACCACCACCGAAGCCGCCGAAGGCGTCCGCAAGTTCATCCGCGCCCGCTCGGCCAGGGAACGGCCCCGCGTGATCGCCGTCGACGCGGTGCCCAACGAGGTGGCCGGCACGTGGCAGGAGCCCGAGGCCACCGAGGAGACCACCGCCTACCTTCAGTACACGTCCGGTTCCACCCGCACACCGACCGGCGTGCAGATCACCCACCTGAGCCTGCCCACCAACGTGCTGCAGGTGCTGAACGCGCTGGAGGGCAACGACGGCGACCGGGGCTGCATGTGGCTGCCGTTCTTCCACGACATGGGCCTGATCACGGCGCTGTTGTCGTCGGTGCTGGGGCACAACTTCACCTTCATGACGCCGGCCGCCTTCGTGCGCCGGCCCGGCCGCTGGATCCGCGAGCTGGCCCGTAAACCCGGCGAGACCGGCGGGGTCTACTCGGCCGCACCGAACTTCGCGTTCGAGCACGCGGCGGTGCGTGGCCTGCCCCGCGATGACGAGCCGCCCCTGGACCTGAGCAACGTCAAGGGGATCCTCAACGGCAGCGAGCCGGTGTCCCCGGCGTCGATGCGCAAGTTCTACGAGGCGTTTGCGCCCTATGGCCTGACAGAGGAGGCCATCAAGCCGTCCTACGGCCTGGCCGAGGCGACGCTGTTCGTCTCGACCACCCCGATGAACGAGAAGCCCAGGATCATCCACGTCGACCGCGACGAGCTGAACAAGCAACATTTCGTGGAGGTGCCCGCCGACGCGCCCAACGCGGTCGCACAGGTTTCCGCCGGCAAGGTCGGCGTCGACGAATGGGCGGTCATCGTCGATCCCGACTCGGCCAGCGAACTGCCCGACGGGCAGATCGGGGAGATCTGGCTGCACGGCAAGAACCTGGGTATCGGCTACTGGGGGAAAGAGGACGAGACTTCCGAGGTCTTCAAAAACATCCTCAAGTCGCGGATCGGCGAGTCGCATGCCGAGGGAGCCGCCGACGACGGCCTGTGGGTGCGCACCGGCGACTACGGCACCTACCACCAGGGACACCTCTACATCGCGGGGCGGATCAAGGACCTGGTCATCGTCGACGGCCGCAACCACTACCCCCAGGACCTCGAGTACACGGCGCAGGAATCCACCAAGGCACTGCGGGTCGGCTACGTGGCCGCGTTCTCCGTGCCGGCCAACCAGTTGCCGCAGGTGGTGTTCGACAATCCGCACGTCGGCATCAAGTTCGACCCGGACGACTCCTCCGAGCAGTTGGTGATCGTCGGGGAGCGGGCCCCGGGTACGCACAAGCTCGAATACCAGCCCATCGCCGACGACATCCGCGCGGCCATCGCCGTCGGGCACGGGGTGACCGTGCGCGACCTCCTGCTGGTGCAGGCCGGCGCCATTCCGCGGACCTCCAGCGGCAAGATCGGGCGCCGCGCGTGCCGTGCCGCCTACCTCGACGGAAGCCTGCGCAGCGGCGTCGCCTCCCCGACCGTCTTCGCCACCGACTCCAACTGAACCCCCCGAACCCATGGCTGACACAGAACCTGGATCTGACACGAACCCCGAAAACCCGCCCGCGGTCGCCGGCCCCGATGCATCGGGCGACAAGCCCGACATGCGCGCCGGTGACGATGCTGAGCGCAGCGATGCGCAGCCGCGGCGCACGATCACGGTCCCCGAGATGCGCCAGTGGCTGCGCACCTGGGTAGGTAACGCCGTCGGGAAATCGCCGGACGAGATCGACGAGTCGGTGCCGATGGTGGAGCTGGGGCTGTCCTCGCGCGACGCCGTGGCGATGGCCGCCGACATCGAGGACATGACCGGTGTCACGCTGTCGGTCGCGGTGGCGTTCCAGCATCCGACCATCGAGTCGCTGGCCACCCGTATCGTCGAGGGCGAACCGGAGGCGGACACCTCCGCCGACGGCGACGTCGACTGGACGCGGACGGGCCCCGCCGAGCGCGTCGACATCGCGATCGTGGGCCTGTCCACCCGATTCCCGGGCGACATGGACACCCCCGACGCGACATGGCAGGCGCTGATGGAGGGCCGCGACGGGATCACCGACCTGCCCGAGGGGCGGTGGGAGGAGTTCCTTGCCGAGCCGCGGCTGGCCCAGCGGGTGGCCAGCGCCCAGACCCGCGGCGGCTACCTGAAGGACATCAAGGGCTTCGACTCGGAGTTCTTCGCGGTGGCCAAGACCGAGGCCGACAACATCGACCCGCAGCAGCGGATGGCGCTGGAGTTGACGTGGGAGGCGCTGGAGTACGCCCGCATCCCGGCGTCCAGCCTGCGCGGCAAGCCCGTCGGCGTGTACGTCGGTGTCTCCAACAACGACTACGCCATGATGGCGGTGTCCGATCCGACGAGTGCGCACCCGTACGCGATCACCGGCACCGCCACCTCGGTCATCGCCAACCGGGTCTCCTACTTCTACGACTTCCGCGGACCGTCGGTGGCCCTCGACACCGCATGCTCGAGCTCGCTGGTCGCGGTCCACCAGGCCGTCCAGGCGCTGCGCAACGGCGAATGCGACGCGGCGGTGGCCGGCGGGGTCAACGCGATCATCACCCCCGCGGTGACGCTCGGCTTCGACGAGATCGGCGCCGTCCTGTCGCCGGACGGCCGGATCAAGGCGTTCTCGTCGGACGCCGACGGCTACATCCGCTCCGAGGGCGCCGGCATGCTGGTGCTCAAGCGCGTCGAGGACGCCCGCCGCGACGGCGATGCGATCCTGGCCGTCATCGCCGGCAGCGCGGTCAACCACGACGGACGGTCCAACGGCCTGATCGCCCCCAGCCAGGACGCGCAGGCCGACGTGCTGCGCCGGGCGTACAAGGACGCCGGCATCGACCCGCGCACCGTCGACTACATCGAGGCCCACGGCACCGGAACGGTGCTGGGCGATCCGATCGAGGCCGAGGCCCTGGGCCGCGTCGTCGGCCGGGGCCGTCCCGCCGACCGCCCGGCGCTGCTCGGCGCGTTCAAGTCCAACATCGGCCACCTGGAGTCCGCGGCCGGCGCGGCCAGCATGGCCAAGGTGGTGCTGGCTCTGCAGCACGACAAGCTGCCGCCGTCGATCAACTTCGCCGGCCCCAGCCCCTACATCGACTGGGACGGGGTGCACCTGAAGGTGGTCGACCAGGCCACCGACTGGCCGCGGTACGGCGGATATGCGCTGGCCGGCGTCTCGAGCTTCGGCTTCGGCGGGGCCAACGCCCACGTGGTGGTACGCGAAGTCCTGCCCCGTGACGTCGTGGCCCGTCAACCCGAACCCCAGACCCAACCCGAGGGGGCCGCCGAACCCGCCGAGGCACCTACCCTCGAAAGCCACTCGCTGCGGTTCGACGATTTCGGCAACATCATCACCGACACACCCGCGACCGGGGAGGAAGAGCCCGAACTGCCGGGCGTCACCGACGAGGCCCTGCGCCTCAAAGAGGCCGCGCTCGAAGAGCTTGCCGCCCAGGAAGCCGCGGAACCGACCACGCCGCTCATCCCGCTGGTGGTGTCGGCGTTTCTGACCTCGCGCAAGAAAGCCGCCGCCGCCGAGCTGGCCGACTGGATGGAAGGCCCCGAGGGGCAGGCGTCCTCGCTGGAGTCCATCGGCCGGGCGTTGTCGCGGCGCAACCACGGCCGTTCGCGCGCGGTGGTGCTCGCCCACGACCACGACGAGGCCATCGCGGGGCTGCGCGCGGTCGCCGAGGGCAAGCAGCGCCCCGGCGTCTTCAGCGTGGACGGGCCGGTGACCAGCGGACCGGTGTGGGTGCTGGCCGGTTTCGGCGCCCAGCACCGCAAGATGGGCAAGAGCCTCTACCTGCGCAACCCGGTGTTCGCGGAGTGGATCGAGAAGGTCGACGCCCTGGTGCAGGACGAGCTGGGCTACTCGATCCTGGAGCTGATCCTCGACGACTCGCAGGACTACGGCATCGAGACCACCCAGGTCACCATCTTCGCGATCCAGGTCGCGCTCGGCGAGCTGCTCCGCCACCACGGGGCCAAGCCGGCCGCGGTGGTCGGTCAGTCGCTGGGCGAGGCCGCGTGCGCCTACTTCGCCGGCGGCCTGTCGCTGCGCGACGCCACCCGCACGATCTGCTCGCGCTCGCATCTGATGGGCGAGGGCGAGGCGATGCTGTTCGGCGAGTACATCCGGCTGATGGCGCTGGTGGAGTACTCCGCCGACGAGATCAGAGAAGTGTTCGCCGACTTTCCCGGACTGGAGGTGTGCGTCTACGCCGCGCCCACCCAGACCGTGATCGGCGGCCCGCCCGAGCAGGTCGACGCGATCATCGCCCGCGCCGAATCCGAAGGCCGCTTCGCCCGCAAGTTCGCGACCAAGGGCGCCAGCCACACCACCCAGATGGACCCGCTGCTCGGCGAGCTCGCCGCCGAATTGCAGGGCATCACGCCGATGAGCCCGACCATCGGGATCTACTCGACCGTGCACGAGGGCAGCTACGTCAAGCCGGGCGCCGACCCGATCCACGACGTCGACTACTGGAAGAAGGGTCTGCGGCATTCGGTCTACTTCACCCACGGGATCCGCAACGCCGTGGACAGCGGGCACACCACCTTCCTGGAGCTGGCGCCCAACCCGGTGGCGCTGATGCAGGTCGGTTTGACGACGGCCAGCGCCGGTCTCCATGATGCCCAGCTGATCCCGACGCTGGCCCGCAAGCAGGACGAGGTCTCCTCGATGATCTCGGCCATGGCCCAGCTCTACGTCTACGGCCACGACCTGGACATCTGGACGCTGTTCCCGCGGAGTTCGGCGGCGCGTTTCGACCCGCAGGACTACGCGAACATCCCGCCGACGAGGTTCAAGCGCAAAGACCACTGGCTTGATGTGTCGTTCACCGCGGGCAGCAGTTCGGTGATCATGCCGGGCGCCCACGTCGCGCTGCCGGACGGCCGCCACGTGTGGGAGTACGCGTCCCGGGGCCGCACGGAGCTGCCCGCGTTGGTGAAGGCCGCCGCGGCCGAGGTGCTTGTCGACGCGCAACTGGCGGCCGCCGAGCAGCGCGCGGTTCCCGGCGAGGGCGCGCGGCTGGTGACCACGCTGACCCGGCACCCCGGCGGCGCCTCGGTTCAGGTGCACGCCCGCATCGACGAGTCGTTCACGCTGGTGTACGACGCGCTGGTCACCCGGGGCGGTTCCGAGTCGGTGCTGCCGGCTTTCAACGCTCACGTCGGCGCCGGCACGGCGATCGCGGCGGCTGCGCCGACCGCGCCGTCGGCTTCCGGCGACGATGCCGGGGCCGAAACGCTGACGGACAGCCTGACCAACCGGTACTTCTCGGCCACCATGGGCAAATGGTCGCCGGACTCGGGCGAGACCATCGGGGAACGCCTCGGGCTGATCGTCGGGTCGGCCATGGGGTACGAACCCGAGGACTTGCCGTGGGAGGTGCCGCTGGTCGAGCTGGGCCTGGACTCGCTGATGGCGGTGCGGATCAAGAACCGTGTCGAGTACGACTTCGACATGCCGCCGATCCAGCTGACGGCGGTGCGCGACGCCAACCTCTACAACGTCGAGCAGCTGATCCAGTACGCGGTCGAGCACCGCGACGAGGTCGCCCAACTGCACGAGTACCAGCAGGCGCACACGCCCGAGGAGATCGCGCAGGCCCAGGCGCAGATGCTCAGCGGGGCGACCCTCGAGACGGCTTCCGCGCCCGCGTCCGATCCGCAGGCGGAGCCCGAAGGGCAGCCGGCGTCGGACGTTGCGGTCCCTCCGCCGCCGACCGACCCCTCGGGGCCGGTGGGCACGCCGACCAACGGGGCCGGGCAGGCCAACCTGCAGGCCGCGGCCGCGGCGCTCAACCAGGAGGCGGTCGCCAAGGCGCTCAACTCCGACGTGCCGCCGCGCGACGCCGCCGAGCGGGTCACGTTCGCCACCTGGGCGATCGTCACGGGCAAGTCCGCGGGCGGCATCTTCAACCCGCTGCCCACGGTGGACGACGAGACCGCCGCCAAGCTGGCGCAGCGGCTCGCCGAGCGTGCCGACGGGCCGGTCAGCGTGCAGGACGTGCTGAGCGCGCAGACCATCGAGGCACTGGCCGAGAAGGTGCGCGGCCACCTCGAGGCCGGTGAGCTGGACGGCTTCGTGCGCACCATCAGGGCGCCGCGGGACGATTCGCAGATACCGGTGTTCGTGTTCCACCCGGCCGGCGGTTCGACGGTGGTCTACGAGCCGCTGCTGAACCGGTTGCCGGCGGACACCCCGATGTACGGCCTGGAGCGGGTCGAGGGCACCGTGCAGGAGCGGGCCGCCCAGTACGTGCCCAAGCTGCTGGAGATCAACGGGGACAAGCCGTTCGTGCTGGCCGGGTGGTCGCTCGGCGGTGCACTGGCCTACGCGTGCGCGATCGGGCTCACGCGGATGGGCGCGAACGTGGCGTTCGTCGGCATGATCGACACCGTGCGGGCCGGCGAGGAGATCCCGCAGACCAAGGAGGAGACCCGCAAGCGCTGGGACCGGTACGCGAGGTTCGCCGAGCGCACCTTCAACGTCGAGATCCCCGCGATCCCCTACGAGCAACTCGAAGAGCTCGACGACGAAGGCCAGGTCAAGTTCGTGCTGGACCTCGTCCAGCAGAGCGGCGTGCAGATTCCCGGTGGCATCGTCGAACACCAGCGGACGTCCTACCTGGACAACCGGGCGCTGGAGACGGTCCGGATCGAGCCCTATGACGGACACGTCACCCTGTACATGGCCGATCGCTACCATGACGACGTCATCGAGTTCGAGCCGCGCTATGCCGTCCGCCAACCGGACGGCGGCTGGGGCGAGTACGTGCCCGACCTCGAGGTGGTGCCGATCGGTGGCGAGCACATCCAGGCCATCGACGAACCCTTCATCGCCAAGGTCGGCGCACACCTGAGCGAGGCCCTGCAGAGCATCGAGCGTCAAACGAGTGAGGTGGGCAACCAGTGACGGAGACTCTGCCGGCTGCGGGGCCGGCGTCGGCCCCTGTCGTCCACAGCACCGCCGAGAAGCTCGCCGAGCTGCACGCTCGCCTGGAGCTGGCCAAGGAGCCCGGCGGCGAGAAGGCCGTCGCCAAGCGCGACAAGAAAGGCATTCCCAGTGCCCGCGCGCGCATCCACGCGCTCGTCGACCCGGGCACCTTCCTGGAGATCGGCGCGCTGGCCAAGACGCCCAACGACCCCAACGCCTTGTACGGCGACGGCGTCGTCACCGGCCACGCCATGATCGGCGGCCGGCCGGTCGGGGTGTTCTCCCACGACCAGACCGTCTTCCAGGGATCGGTCGGTGAGATGTTCGGCCGCAAGGTCGCCCGGCTGATGGAGTGGTGCGCGATGGCCGGGTGCCCGATCGTCGGCATCAACGACTCCGCCGGTGCCCGCATCCAGGACACCGCCACCTCACTGGCGTGGTACGCCGAACTGGGCCGCCGCCACGAGCTGTTGTCCGGGGTGGTGCCGCAGATCTCGGTCATCCTGGGCAAATGCGCCGGGGGAGCGGTGTATTCGCCGATCCAGACCGATCTGGTGGTGGCGGTGCGCGACCAGGGCTACATGTTCGTCACCGGCCCCGACGTCATCAAGGACGTGACCGGAGAGGACGTCACGCTCGACGAACTGGGTGGCGCGGATTGCCAGGCCCGCTACGGCAACATCCACCAGGTGGTGGACTCGGAGGCCGCCGCGTTCCAGTATGTGCGCGACTTCCTGTCGTTCCTGCCGTCCAACGCCTACGACAAGGCTCCGGTGGTCAACCCCGGCCTCGAGCCGGAGATCACCCCGAGCGACCTGGAGCTCGACTCGATCGTGCCGGACTCGGACAACACGGCCTACGACATGCACGAGATCCTGCTGCGGATCTTCGACGACGGCGACTTCCTCGATGTCGCCGCGCAAGCCGGGCAGGCCATGATCACGGGCTACGCGCGGGTCGACGGCCGCACCGTCGGTGTCGTCGCCAACCAGCCGATGCACATGTCCGGGGCGATCGACAACGAGGCCTCCGACAAGGCCGCGCGGTTCGTCCGGTTCTGCGACGCCTTCGACATCCCGCTGGTGTTCGTCGTGGACACCCCCGGCTTCCTGCCCGGGGTGGAGCAGGAGAAGAACGGCATCATCAAGCGCGGCGGGCGGTTCCTGTACGCGGTGGTCGAGGCCGACGTGCCCAAGGTGACGATCACGATCCGCAAGTCCTACGGCGGCGCGTACGCGGTGATGGGGTCGCGACAGCTGACCGCCGACTTCAACTTCGCGTGGCCGACCGCGCGCATCGCGGTGATCGGGGCCGATGGCGCCGCCCAGTTGCTGATGAAGCGGTTCCCGGACCCGACGACGCCCGAGGCGCAGCAGATCAAGAAGGACTTCATCGAGGGCTACAACCTGAACATGGCGATCCCGTGGATCGCCGCCGAGCGGGGCTTCATCGACGCGGTCATCGACCCGCACCAGACGCGGCTGCTGATCCGCAAGTCGCTGCATCTGCTGCGCGACAAGCAGCTGTGGTGGCGTATCGCGCGCAAGCACGGCCTGATCCCGGTCTAGTTCGCTCTCGCGAGCAGACATAAAAGCCCCTCCCGACCGGCGTGTCGCGGGGCTTTTACGTCTGCTCGGCGATGAAGGCGCCGGCGACGAGCTCGTCGAAACGCTCCAGCGCCTCCTCGGACTCGTCGTCGATGCCGCGCAGCGGCCCGCGATCGGCCAGGTAGCGCTGCGCATACAGCCGGGCGACGAGCGCCTTGCGCTCGTCGCCGCGGGTCTGACGCTCCCAGGCGGCCTGCTCGGTCAGCAGCGCGCCGGCGTAGACGTCGCCCATGAACTGGGCCAGCGGGAACAGCCGCGCCTCGGCGATCCCCCGGTCCAGCTTGGACCAGGCCGTGACGGCCGCGTCGAGGTCCTCGATCCGCTCGGCGACCAGCCGGGCGGTCGCCCCGCCATCCCCGGTGTCGTCGGACACCGCGATCGCGTCGCGCATCCGGGTCAGCAGCGCTTCGTGCGCGCGGGTCTGCTCGATACCGCGGCGCACGTCGAGGCACAGGATGTTGTCGGGGCCCTCCCAGATCGTGTTGACCTGCCCGTCGCGCAGCAGCCGGGCCACCGGCCAATTCTCGATGTAGCCGTTGCCGCCGTGGATCTCGATCGCGTCCGACGCCGCGGTGATCCCCAGCCGGCACACCTTCAGTTTGGTGATCGGTACCGCGATGCGCTGCCGCGGCCCGCCGGGCCGGTGCTGGTTGGCGGCCCCGGTGCCGTCGAACACCAGCGCGAGTGCGGCCTCCACGTCGACGATCATCTCGGCGAGCTTGCGCCGCATCAGCGGCTTGTCGATCAGCGCACCGCCGAATGCCCGGCGCTGCCGCGCGTAGCACAGCGACTCGACCAGGGCGCGCCGCGCGTTGCCCAGCCCGAACAGGGCGATTCCCAGCCGCGCAGCGTTGGTCAGCTCCATCATGCGGCCCAGCCCCTTGCCGTCGGACGGGCCCGCCTCGCCGGTGGGTTCGCCGGAGAGCAGAAACGCCTCGGCGTCGACGAACTCGACCTCGCCGGAGGCCACCGAGCGGGTGCCCAGCTTGTCCTTCAGGCGCCGCACCCGCACCCCGTTGCGCGAGCCGTCGCGGCGGGTGCGCAGCACCAGGAAGTTGGCGACCCCGCGCGACGAGTCCGGGGCGCCCTCCGGCTTGGCCAGCACCACGAACGCCTCACCGGCACAGTTGGACGCGAACCACTTGAAGCCGTTGAGCAGCCAGGCATCGCCGTGACGGGTGGCGGTCGTCTCCAGCGCGCCCAGGTCGGAGCCGCCGGTGCGTTCGGTGAGCAGCTGCGCCGTCTCGCCCGCCCACTCGCCGGAGGCGAACTTGGCCAGCACGTGTTCGGCTACGTCGGGCGGGGCGTAGGCCGCCACCAGCGAGGACACCATGCCGCCGCCGGTGCCCAGCGCGCAGCCCATCCCGATGTCGGCCTGGTTGAGCAGGTAATTGGAGGCGAACAGCGGCAGCGCCGAACTGATCTCGGCGGCCTTCGCCTCGGAGCGCAGCGCCTGCTGGGCGTCCAGCACGGCGCGCTTGGAACGGGCGAACGACTCGGGCATGACGACCCGGCTGATGTCGTGTCCCCAGCGGTCGTAGCGCTCCAGCCGGGGCGGGTTGCGGTCGGTCTCCTCGGCCCACCGCGCCACCGGACCGCCCATCAGCTCCCCGATGCGCGACAGTTGCGGCTCCACGACGGCCAACTGATCCGGCCCCAGGTAGTACGCCATGGTGGACTGCAGCGTGGGATCGGTGCGGTACCAGTTGAGTCCGACCGCGCCGCCGTAGTCCTCCGTCTGGTAGCGCTGCGCTTTCTCGGGACTGGAGAAGGGCAGTCGATCCACTGCCTCGGGGGCGTAATCGCTCATGACGTGACGGTATTACAAGGCTCACGCCGAAGCGCGTGGCGTTCGCCTGCGATAGGCGCCCGTCCCGCCGCCCGCGACGCGCCGGGCCAGCACCAGCAACTGGTGCGCCACGCGGCTCGCCACATCGCTGGACACCAGCTCGACCTGTTGGTCCTCGGTGTGTTTGAGCCGCTGCGTCAGGGCTTGGAGCAGCTGCTCGGCGATCACCGGCCAGCGGGCGGTCCACGCGCGCAAGATGGCGCGGTCCAGCCCCACCGCGCGAACGCCGGTGATCGCCGCGGCCGTGCAGTTGCGCGGGCCGGGGTCGAACACCGCGAGATCGCCGAACGCGTCCGTCGGGCCCAGGATCGCCAGCACGCTCTCGGGGCCTCCCGGGCCCCGCAGGCTGATCTTCACGGTGCCCGAGACGATGACATACCGGCCAGGAAGACCAGCCGGAAGTTGCCGACCTGGAGCTCGTCGCCGTCGGACAGCACCGCCGAGTCGACCGGTTCCCTGTTGAGGTACGTGCTGTTGAGGCTGCCGAGGTCCACGACGCGGAACGCCCCGGCGGCGTCCCTGCGGATTTCGGCGTGCCGGCGACTGACGGTGATGTCGTCGAGGTAGATGTCGCTGATGGGGTGGCGGCCGACGGACGCGGCCGGTGCCTCCAGCCGGAACTGCGCTCCGGCGTTGGGGCCGCGCTTCACCACCAGCAGGGCCGACCCGCGCGGCAATTCCTCGACTTTGGCGTCGTCTGCCGAACTGGCGAGCTCGTCGTGGATGTCGGCGAGCGAGGCCAGGTGGGCCGTGTTGTCGTCGGGCGCGTGGCCCCACCCGCTCATGTCCTGCAGGGGCGCCGGGTTGCCGATCACGCGGCCCGCGGGAGGTCCGGCACCGCTTTGGTCGCCGGCGACGTGGGCCGGTCCGCCGCGGGCCACCAGCCGACGTAGGCCAGGTACAGCCCGACGAGGGCGAACGCGACACAGAGCGACACCCATGATCCCTGGGCGCCGACCATACTGTTCGCCAGGGAGACGAAGGCCTTGGGGAAAGACAACAGCAGCAGCCCGCGCAGGGTGATCAGCCAGCCCAGCAGCGATACGGTGATCGCGGCCGCGCCGTGCCAGTACTGGTGGCCGGCGACGACGATCAGGCCGAACAGCAGGACGAACGCGCCGGTCACCCAGGTCCACAGCGAGTTCGCCTCGAACTGCGCCAGCAGCGCCTGCATGTCCGAGGCGCGCGCCACGGCGGTGACGTCGACGATGACGAGGAACAGACCCAGCACGCGTGCGAACATGCGCGTTCTGGCCTGCGATTCCGGTTCAGCGTTCATTGCGATGCCTCCGTGTGATGCCCGGTCCTACACCTGAATCGGACCACCCCGGCAAGCGCCCGGCTAGGGACCGAAGTCCCGTTCGTGCGGACCTTGTGCCCTGCCGCGCCGTGTCGCGGCGCCGCCCACACCCTCGGGCGTGACCCCCCGGGGTCAGGGCTTGATGCGGATCGGGCCCGGCGACCACCATCCGGTTCGGGTCGCGGTGCCCAGGTCCAGTTGGGCGGGGCGCGCATCGGCGATGGTGTCGAACTTGCGCAGCGATCCCCAGTCGCGGCCCCAGTCGTGGGACAGATACGTCGACATCACGTGGGCGCGCAGCAGCAGATCGGTGATGCCCAGCAGCCCGCCGTTGCCGCCGTCCTCCCAGGTGTCGGTGTCCTGTTTCTTGGCGTTGTAGTCCGGGGTGATGCGGAACTTCGGGATCTCGGTGACGCCGTTGACGTGCAGCATCGGATGCTGGCACGGGAAGGCCAGCCCGACCGCCCAGTCCATCAGCACCGGCTGCGACGAGCCGACGTATTCCTGCAACGAGCGCAGTTCGGGCACCCGCGGCGGCGTCACCGCGATCCAGTCCTCGGGAGTGAGGGACAGGTCCTCGGCCACCAGCCGGACCGCGACCGCGTCGGCGGGCATCTGGGAGCGGGCGAAGCGCAGGTTGCGCCACACCTTGGGTTGTTCGCCGTAGAGGTCGTAGGGGGTCAGGCGGCCCGCCGCGACCGGCTCACCGCCGGGGCCGGGTCTGCCGTACTCCAGCACGACGGTCTGCCCGGCGGTGTGGCCGTGCAGGATGCTGTTGCCGGTGATCCTGCCCGCGGCGGTCACCACCAGCAGGGGGTGCCCGTCGTCCGGCCTGGGCAGCCGATACCACGCCGAGGTGAGCCTGCTCTG